>CAZFNE010000421.1:0-2800 GCA_964520335.1 uncultured Methanosarcinales archaeon
ATAAAATACAGATAAGGACAGATAACTGGAGAGGTCGGATGCCAGGCAATAAATTATTTTCAGCAATTTTAGCCGGAGCAATATTAATCTTAGTTTGATTTTCGGTTTATCTGCAACATCTGCGATATCTGCACCTCCTGTTTAAAGTAACCAGCTCTTTATAAATGAAATCCAGATTAACAATAATACATCAGACCAGTATTTTCCAAATATCTATGGCGATACAATAGTATGGTTTGATTTCAGAAACGAGAACTGGAATCTGTATACTTAAGACCTTTCCACCTCCAGGGAAAAGAAAATTCCTATTAATGGAGTCCATCCTGGAGTTCCCGTAATTTATGAGGATAAAGTTGTCTGTCCGGATTTGAAATAATAGAACTTATTAGGGGTTCATTTGGAATATTTCTTATATTTAAGAAAGCAGGCAAGAATTTTTAAAAATGAGAAATTCCTTGAAGAAAAAAAGAGGAAGCTGAATTTATCTGCTTAATGTATAAACAGAAGAATCTTTCAAAATTAAGAGCTCTTAATAAGGTCTGGCAGAAAAATAACTCTATATTTTTGCTAAATTTTAATGATTCTCTCGTTATCCTTTTTTAAATAATAATCTCTGATTTAAATAATATTGTCAAACATTTCTCCAAATAAATATTCCATACGTTAACCTTTTTTAATATGTTGAATCTCAATTTTTTGATCTATTTAATCCCTTAACGTATTCAGGAAATGAATTATATATTTTTTTCTCTTGCCGGACACTTTGGAATTTTTAGACTTACCCGTTTCAATTTTATTTGATGGGAACAAACTTTTCTATATTCAGGAAATTTTTTAATCCCAAATGAAAATCAAAAAACTTAACAATGATATGCCGATCAAAATATTAACATTTTTTATATGAGAGGTAGAATAACAAATAAGGAGGTAGGAAAAATGAGAACTAAGGAAGTATTGTATTCACTGGGCTTAATATCTGCAACTCTTATTCTCGCAGCTTTCATTTTATTTTTAATAGTTGTCTCGTCCCTAGCTTCGGGAGCTCCCCTTACTCTTGAAGCGCAGACCCCCGCAAGCGAATTGATCAGTGCTCCCCTGATGTTCGTGGGCCTGGAATGATATAAGTTAAGACAATTCTAACTAAAATTAATGGGTGGGGAGTTTAATAATTTTAATCTTTTAAAATCCGACTTATTAAAATTTTTATTTAAAGTGAGGGTATTCAGGACGAAATTCCTGATTTAATAGTTCATTATAGTTTTTAAATTACTTCTATATTACTAACTTTTCATGCCACAATAATTAGCAGTTTCAGTGAAGGTTACCATCCTCATTCAGGATTTTCAGGAGCTCAATTATTGAGTATGCAGCCCGAGTAATTCCCATGCTCCTGCGATCTGTATCCGTACCTGCCACATACAGGTTCTGGATGGGAGTCCGGATATCTGCAAACTTACCGTTAATTGTAACTGCGGCCTTTTCAGGAATCATAATCTGTTCGTGCTGCATATCGATATGCTTTTCAATGCCTGGAACTGCGCGATAAATAGTCTCATATGCTTTTTTAAGGGCTTTTTCATCATCGCTGTTTTCATCGATAACAAAAGAAAAACCCACAAGCTGCTTATTTTTAGGAGCAAGGGAAGGGTCATAATTACTGATTGGGGTTGCCCAGTAAGCAAAATCCTTAAACCAGATCTCCGAACCTATATAATTAAACTCAGGAAGCTGTTCTTTTAAACCAAGCCAGATAGTCAGGCTTTTACTGTGTACGATTTGGCTCAAATCTTTAGTATAGTCTGAAGGGAGATCTTTTATCAGATTAGGAAGTTGAGTTGCAAAGCCTGTATAGATAACAAGTTCTGAAGTATAGATTTCATCAGCTTCTACTCCCAGGACTTTGCCGTCTTCAACAAGAATAGCTTTTACTTCGCATTCAGATTTTATCTCAACGGTTTCAGGCATCGAGTAAAGGATGGCATTGAGGAGAGCTTTTAAACCTTTTCTCGGATATCCCTGGGAATCATTTACATCATTTGTTGCAAGCTTTTCAAGTGAGGTGAAGGGTTGAGTTACTTTAGTCATCCTGGACTGAAGGGAAGCATGAAGGTGATATGGGAGAATAGAAGCAAGGATAGATTCCGTAGATTGGCGTTTCTTCAATTCCAGTTTTCCTATCATGGAATCGAACTGCTCCTGTGTAATGCTGTCCCTGACGAAGTTGCTTCCGTAAAGCACGCGGTCAGCAGAGGTCTCTGTCATAGATTTGCCTGAAAGGGAAACGCACATGGTATTTACAAAGTCACAGGTGTCTCTGGATAGATTTTTTGGCAGGAAATCATAAACTGATTTCTTTGACAGATCTACCCCAAAAGAAGAAAATGTGAAAGCTTTAGTTAGGGTCTGGGAAAGTAGGAGCCTGTCTTTCCTTGGCAGGATGTCAAAAGTTACAAAATCTTTCAGGTTTGAAGGTACTTTAATAAAGGAATTTTCTGTTCGGATGTAATAATACCCATATTCTTCAAATACAGGCAGATAATCAAAATAATTGTCCGTCAATCGTTTTAAAGGCCCTTCGGTAATATGAGTAATTGCATGAACCCCTGTATCGACCTGATAGCCGTCTACCATATAGCTATTGCAATTTCCTCCCAGGTATCGGTTTTTCTCAAGGATAAGGACTCTTTTCCCATGCTTTGATAAAGTTAGTGCGGCTAAAAGCCCGCTTATGCCAGCTCCAACAACAATTACATCATATTTCTTCATTCCTTTAACTACCCCTACTTTTCACCGGTTAAGA
>CAZFNE010000422.1:0-2799 GCA_964520335.1 uncultured Methanosarcinales archaeon
ATTGGGGATTTTTAATCCGACGAAAATGGGGAATTCTTAACCGCCCTTGACAAATTTAAACTTGTACGTAAAGACGGCTCACCTTTATGGGTATTAATAAGCGATAAGTCTATTTTTGATAAGGATGGCAAATTTATAGGATCGCTGAACTTGCATACTGATATTACTAAACGAAAAGAAACTGAAGAAATTCTGGCGAGTATTGAGCTTGCTCGCAAGAAAGAAATCCATCATAGAATCAAGAATAATCTGCAGGTAATCTCGTCTCTGCTCGATCTCCAAGCTGAAAATTTCAGAAACAGGAAGAATATTAAAAATTCAGAATTTTTGGATGCACTCAGAGATAGCCAGAACCGAGTAATCTCAATGGCTCTTATCCATGAAGAACTGTATAAAGGTGAAGGTATTGATACGCTTAATTTTTCAGAGTATATTAAGGATCTTGCAGACAATCTTTTCTTGACATATCGGCTTGGAAATATCGATATAAGTTCAACTATTGACATTGATAATGATATTTTCTTTGATATGGATACTGCAGTCCCGTTGGGGATAATTGTCAACGAACTTGTTTCTAACTCCCTTAAACATGCATTTACTGGCAGGGAAAAAGGAGACATCAGAATTAAACTCCACAGGCAGGAATGCAAAACAGAAGAAAATACGAGTTACGTCTATACTCTGTCTGTTTCAGATAATGGAATTGGAATTCCTGAATACCTGGAAATTAAAGAAATAGTTGATACTCTTGGTATGCAGTTGGTAGTTTCTCTTGTCAATCAGCTTGATGGGAAACTTGAACTTAAAAGAGATTCTGGAACAGAGTTCAAAATCAGCTTCAACAATAAATAAAAACTCATTTAAAATATTCATCATTGTAACATAACAATTTTTGCAGAAATGTGCCCGGTTAAATCATCATTGCATAGAGCTTTTTTAATAAGGCTAAAGTTAGTTCGGAAAATCAGGTTTATCCTGTTTGATTTATTCGACTGATACTCAGGAACAATCCTTCTTGATTCTTTGGAGTATGACTTTACTAAAGCCTCTCGAAATAAAGTGTATATTTCCTGAATCTAGGGAATCTATCATCAAATTATCGCCCTTTGTTGTAAAAAAATAGAATGGAGAAAATTGGGTGAAATAAAAAATTTATAATTCTACCGAACAAAATTAATAAAACCCAATTTATCGAACTTTATTCTCATATGCTTTAAAATAGTGCATAGGGATGTATGCCCTTATTAACATCCCTATAAAGTAGATCTAAAGTTCTGTTTCTAAATAAGAGACGCCGTATCTTTAAAGAGACACCTCCTGTACACATCCTAGATATAGCAGTGTTACAAATGCCTTTTCTCCTTCAGAAGGGATTTTGACTCCTACTGGAGCACCTTTTAAAGGTATTGTGGATATCACCGTATTAGTGGATTATCGATAATGGAAATACTACAACTGGCGCTATTTGCTACATATTTTTTTGAACCATCTGAAGTGATTGCAACTCCTTTGGGTTTAATTCCCACCGGAATTGTTGATATGATTGCATTAGTAGAAGTATCGATTACAGAGACAACATTACTTCCAGGGTTTGCTGCATATTCTTTAGTTCCACAGGGGGTAATTGCAAATCCCGCATGAGCATCTTCAATATCCACCGTCGCTATAATATTATTATTCGCAGTGTCAATCATAGAAACAACATCATCTTTATAGTTCACAACATACGTAAAAGACGCTATATCGCCAGAATATTTTTTTCCGATGAATCTAAACTATCTGAGCTGGCAGTTGCTTCCATGGCTGTTCCTACTATTACGGAAAAGAGAAATAGCTAAGTAATCAGATTTTTCATTATAATCTCAAATCGTCTCCCCATGTTTGCCATAATATACTCTCCAGATTTATATTCAGATAATACAATTCTAAATCTCAAAATCTCACCTGGGTATGATTACTGGACTATGTTATTCCCCAAAATTAAAAAAGAACCTGTCAGTTTAATAATTCCAGATATATAAAAGTCTAAATAGTGAAAGTTGAGATTATTTTTGATCTTCGGATTACTTTATAGATCAAAATAACTTAGACTCCTAAATATATAATACTAACGAGAAATAATTAAAAACCTTATTTAATAATTGTTTATTCGGATTCCTATAATTAAAAATTACACTGATATTATGCATTATTGTTTGTTTAATTGAGTAATTGAAGTAAAAAACTTCCTTCTGTATCCTCATAGAAGTATTTAACAAATATTATAGTAGATATATTGTTAGAAATAGAAAAAAGATTTTAAGGAGATTTTATTCTGGAGCTCAGTTTTAAAGGCGGATGCAGGGAAGTCGGACGTTCGGGTTTGCTTGTAAACCAGGAAATTCTTCTCGACTACGGGATTAAAACAGGAGATATTCCCCAATATCCTCTCAATAGCATGGACCCAAAGACAATAATGATCTCGCACGGCCACCTTGATCATTGTGGGGCTGCTCCTAACCTGATGTACCAGAATCCCGAAGTTTATATGACTCCTCCAACTGCTGATTTTACCGCCCTGCTAGGTAAAGATACTTTAAAGCTTGCAGAAACTACACTTTCAGGAGTAACTCCTTTTGATCCTGATGATCTTCAGAAACTCACCCGAATAACCCGAAAAAAAGATTACGGGGAAACTTTCAAAACCCAGGGTTACAAAGCTTGTTTTTACGATGCCGGGCATATTCCAGGTGCAGCAGGAATCTATCTTGAAGCAGAATCAGGAGAAAGCCTATTTTACACAGGCGATTTCAGCCTGAC
>CAZFNE010000423.1:0-2229 GCA_964520335.1 uncultured Methanosarcinales archaeon
TCCATCCTAATATTATCCATCCTAATATTATCCATCCTAATATTATCCATCCTAAGTAATTCTCTATAAGAGGTAATTCAATATTTGAAAGACGAATAGTTGAGCATATGTGTTCTTAATAAAAATTAATAAGTTAATACGTAAACATAACCAACTTTTTGATTATTAGCACTTCTTATATATGTTTAGTTTTAGGTTTAATTCACATTTCCTACTAAACATTTTTTATTTTTTGAGCAATTATTTTTTCTCACCATATTTGTTTATAGCAAAACTGTTTATATTTTTGACACAACCACTTTCGTTTCAGTACAACCGTTTATTTCCTTACAGTTATTATTTTGTAATAAATATTTTTTATCATTCATTGGAAATGCACGGGTTCAAAAACCTTCTTTTTTCTTCCATGAGAAAAAGGGGATTTAAATCTGACCTTCAGGGGCTTTGGAATTTTTAATTTTTTATTTAATACTGAAGGGGTTTATTGCTGTTGATTTTCTCAAGGGATATTTAAGTTAAACAGCAGTTCTAGTGGAAGCGAAGGGGTCTTCACCATAACTATTAATACCGTGTACTTCCATTGCATCTACTGCAAATATACCCTGAAATCAGCAGCTTATATACAAATTTAATCTAAAATTTTAGCTAAAGAACATTCCGAATACATATTTACCCAGAGCTAAGAGATGCCCTAAAGTGCGCAACTGACTTTTTAGCTTGCTCCCAACTTGCTGAGAACAAAAATTTCAGGCATTAACTTTAAGAATCATGTATTTATCTATCCATCTTCCTTTGTGAATCTCTTACCTATAATATTTGACTTATCAAGATTATGCCTAAATAATAAACTAAGCTTCCAGGACTTCAGAGAACCAGGAATGAAAGACATTTTGAAAATTAACAGTTATACCTTTCCAAATATCTTTTCCATGTCTGGATAACGTCATGAGTTTCCGGTGTAAAGAACTTAAATTGATAATAAGTTCTCGAAAAACTTCTTGCTTGAAGAACTTCTCAAAACTGGCTTAGACATTAAGAATTAGAGTAATATTGAGAATTTGATTAAGCTTTGCAGGTTTTTTCCTCCTGCTGCAGTAAAACAATTTGCTGCCTGGCTAGCTGCTTGGCAGGATTTCAAAATCTAAATTCACTTCAAAATTGGGACCGGAATAAAAATTCCAAAATAAAAACTAACAATGAAGATTGAACTGAATAAATAAACTGAAATTAAATTAAAAATTAACTAAAAGTAAACTGAAAAAAGATACTGAGAGATTGAATTAAAAAGCAAGCTAAGGGCTAAATTGAAGACTAAAAATGAAAATTTGAAATCATAGAAAGAATAAATTTTTTTCAGCTCGTTAACTTTCTTAAATGGCTTATTAACTTTGCGTATTATGTACATATTTGTCCAATAATCTATCCCAACTCATTACATTTGTGATATTATAACATTTATGAAGAGGGTCATTCATGATAAAAGCTCAATCATTAGACGGCTTATTCGAAAAATTACTTGACGGAAAGTCAATTTTCAAAAATAAAGAAGTTCTTCGGCCTTCTTATACACCGGACCTGTTACTACACAGGAATGACCAGATAAACAGTCTTGCAACTATCCTGGTTTCCGCACTCAGGGGAGAAACCCCCTCAAACGTCCTGATTTACGGAAAAACAGGGACAGGAAAAACCGCAGTAACCAGGTACGTAGGAAAGGAACTCGAAAGAGTAAGTGAAGACAAGTCAATTTTCTGTTCTGTTGTTTATATTAACTGTGAGGTTATTGATACTCAGTACAGGCTCCTTGCAAACCTTGCCAGACATTTCGAAGAAGAGGTCCCTATGACAGGGTGGCCCACGGACCAGGTCTTCATGAAATTCAAGGAAGCAATCGATGCAAGAGACCAGGTCGTCATCATCATTCTGGACGAGATTGACAAGTTGATAAAAAAAGGTGACGACGTTCTTTACAACCTTTCAAGGATCAATACCGATCTCAGGAAAGCCAAGGTCAGCATGATAGGGGTTTCTAACGACCTCAAATTCACTGAGTTTCTGGATCCCAGAGTCAAAAGTTCACTGGGCGAAGAGGAACTGATCTTTCCGCCTTATGATGCCGAGCAGATTAGCGATATCCTGAAGCAAAGGGCAAAAATGGCTTACAACGATGGTGTGCTGGGTGAAATGGTAATCCCGCTCTGTGCAGCCTTTGCAGCCCAGGAACACGGT
>CAZFNE010000423.1:2362-2791 GCA_964520335.1 uncultured Methanosarcinales archaeon
GGATATTCTTACCCAGCGCAGAGTCACTGACCTTATGTCAGAACTTGATATGCTTGGGATAGTCAATGCTGTGGTAGTAAGCAAAGGTCGTTACGGAAGGACAAAAGAAATCTCTTTGAGTGTTCCTGTGGAAAACACACGCAAAGTCCTTCTTGAAGACTACAGGCTCAAACCTCTCGTAGACTTCAAAGCTTCCGTTTTCAACAAAATGTTCTCCTAAGCGTTCTTTAAACGACCTTTAAAATCTCCAAACGATCTCCAAATGGTCTCTAAATCATCTCCTAAGCCCGGATTATCTTTTTGATCCGGTCTTTCTGTCTTTTTCAATATTCCGTAAATTCTAGGTCCTATAAGTCAACTTTAATTTATTCTAAAGAATCTTAACCTTTTAGAGAATCTTAACCTCTTAAGGTATTTTTTAGAAAAACT
>CAZFNE010000424.1:0-2780 GCA_964520335.1 uncultured Methanosarcinales archaeon
AGAGAATCAACTGCTTTTGGATTGCTTATATTACCGAGGGCATAGGCTGCAGTAATTCGAAGCTCAGGGTCTTCTTCGAAAAGCATTTCCAGAAGAAGGGGAATTGCTTTTTCGGCTTTGAGGGTACCAAGAGAATATGCAGTAGCGTTTCTTATTTCTGGATTTTTGTCTTTAAGATGTTCAAGAAGAGGGTCTATTGCTTTTGGATCTTTTACCTTTCCAAGAGATTCGACAGCACATTTTCTAATTTCGGGATTTTTGTCTTCTAATTTGCTTATTAGGATTTGTATTGCTTTTTTACTTTCTAGATTTCCCAAAAGAATGATAATTTGTTTTTCGAACTCTAAATCAGCTCTATTTAATAGATTTAATGTGGAGATTTCATTTAGTTTCAGGATAAGAGTTTCTTCGACATTATCTCCACCTAAGATTCCGAGTGAGTAAAGTGCAGTGGTTTTAACCTCTAACTTTTTATCCTCAAGCATTTTTATCAAAGGATCTATTGCTCGCTTGTCCTGAAGTTTTCCAAGGGTTTCGATAATACTTGTCCTGTATGCAGTGTTTTTATCTGTTTCAGTGGATAGTTCCAATTGTTTGATTAAAGGCTCTATTGAATTTTCATTACCTGCGCTTGCCAAAGCTTCAATTGCACTGGTTCTGACTTTTAAGTTGGGATCTTCAAGAAGTTTGATAAGGGCTTTTTCTGTTCCTGGACTTTGCATTTGCCCCAGGGCTTTAGCTGCAATTTTCCTAACTTCGGGATTTTCGTCTTCAAGGGCCCTTATGCAAAAATTCATGTCTTTCCCATTTTGCAGGAACTTCCCAGAATTTTCATGCTGCAACTGGAGTAGATTTGAGATGTGAGTAAATTTTTCAGATGAGGTTTTTAACCCTGAGACATCGCTTAAAAGGTTCAGGGAAGAATAAACAATCGCTATAAGGGAAAGGATCATTGAGATGAGTGAAGCTATTAACAAAAATTTCATTTTAGATTCGGAAAGGGTGTCCAGGCTTAAGACAATTATAATCAATCCATTCAAATAGATTGTACCTGCGGCTATGTAGGATACAATTTTCAGAGGAGGTTTTATCCTGTTGGCAAGAGAGTGCAAGCTTTCTTTATTGCTTTGCAAAGATAGTATAAAAATTGCAATAAATACTCCATATA
The DNA here is from genome assembly GCA_964520335.1 of uncultured Methanosarcinales archaeon. GTDB lineage: Archaea > Halobacteriota > Methanosarcinia > Methanosarcinales > Methanosarcinaceae > Methanosarcina. Next base: position 1,169 of record CAZFNE010000424.1, read on the forward strand.
ATGCAGCTATTGATTGCATCACTGCGGAAGGCAGCCAGAAAGTACCCCCAGAACTGGCATAAGAATTTCCTGTGCTGCCGTTTCCTGTAAGCGTGAGAAAACTCAAAATAATGAGGATCAGGATAAGGCAAAATTCCAGTTTATAGGTTTTCAGGTAAGCTAATTTCATTCTTAGTTGCAGCCTGTACTCAGGGAATTATATAAAAACTCCGCTCAAACAACCTTATATTTGACTTTCATGTAAAAATAAAAATTATTCACTAAAATCAAGCAAGAAATTAAAAAATAAAAATTGAAAATTAAAAAATCGAATTAAAGTTATATGCTGATCAAATTGAAAATTAAATTGCCATAACTATCAGCAGAATATTTATAAAATTTTTATCACTACCGAATCTGCATTTTTTAATCCGAATTGAAGGGCAGCATTTCCCCCATTTAAAGCTATTTCTAAGAATCCATGACTGCCTACAAGAATAAGAGCTTCTTTTTCCCTGACAAAACCGTAAGTTTGAACAAAGGACACTGGCCGACCATTGACTTCTACCTCTGAGCCAAAGCTTGAGAAACTTAAGATCATGCTTTCTGGAATATTGGTAATCACATTTCCAAAACTGTCCGTGTAAATTACCTCACCGGCAAGGAAAGCTCCATCAACTCCGCATTTTCCAAAATCAAGATCAACAAAATCAGAGATTTTCCGTCCAACGTTTTCAATCGGGGTTCCTTTTGAAAGATGTGCTGCTACAGGGGCAAAAATATCTCTGCCGTGGAAAGTTGCAGAAATTTTTGAAGGGATATTAGATTTAAGCATCAGGTCTCTGTTTGTGATCTCGTAGACTTCCATTTTGCCAAGGCTTCGGGCAGCAGGAATCAGAAGCCCATTATCAGGCCCTATGAAGAATTGCTCTTTTCCAGGTTCTCCGGCTTTTATTGCAACGGCCCGCCTGGAAGTTCCGACTCCAGGGTCGATAACCCCAACATGGATGGTTTTTGCAGGAAAATAAGGAGTAAGAGAATAAAGCGCAAAAGCTCCCTCCCGAATTCCTGCCTGTTTGATGGAATGTGTTATATCAATTATCTTTACATCGGGATTAATCCCCATAATTACAGCCTTCATAGCTGCCGGATAAAGGTCACCAAAATCGGTTGTAAGGGAAATCAATTGCATAAGCCTCATCAGTTGGTTTTATTCATTGCAGGTTATATTGCAGATTATCCATTTTTATCTAATTTGGATTTGTTCTTATTTATTATTCATCATGCGGATTTAGTAAGTTATATTAAGATGTGAAAGTGCAGTCTAACATTGAAAAAGGAAAAATTTAAAAGCAGATAAAAATGAAACGTATAAAAATCTTGGGTATCTTGGCCCTGGTAGCTCTTGTTCTTTTTATGTCAGGCTGTGAAGAACGGCTGAGTCCAGAAGAAATCGCAGCAAAAATACAGGAAAAGCAGCCAGTATTAATGATTATTCTGGCGAAATGCAAATAACCACATATACGGATGGAGAAAAGGATCTAGGAGAAGAAGTCCAGGTAATGTATAAAAAACCTAATCTTGTAAAGGCTGTTTCTGTAGAAAATGGAAATCAAACTGTGTCCGTGGCGGA
>CAZFNE010000425.1:0-2766 GCA_964520335.1 uncultured Methanosarcinales archaeon
TGAATTACGATCCAAAAGGAAGCAATAAAAAAGTAAGGAAAATATAGGAAAACCATAAAAAACTATTTTTCCCTATTTTCCACTATAATACCTTTGTTTATCTCAGGCTGGAACTTGCTCTTTCTTTCCTCTGTCCCAGTGCCGGTGTTTTGCAATTGCAGCAATGAAGGAGTCATTAAAAGAGCTCATGTCTTCTTTGTTAACAGCAGTCACAACGCCTTTATCTGAAATTGCTGGAATTACTTTATCAGCAGATTCCTGACTTGCAAATTGTATATCTGGAAGATTTGCAGTTTCAAGTAGCTCGACTCCTTCACCTGTTGCTCCTAAGGGTTTACAGTGCCTGAATGCTTCGTTGATAAAGTGAATTGCATCTCCCTGCATTTTGAGGGCTTTTACATTTTCCTTCCCTCCCGGAATATATACAGCATCATACAATACTGATGCTGTGGTGATAAAGCTTTTATCAACCTCAAGTTCCTCCCCACTGGAGCTTTTCAGCATCCTCTGGTGCTTTGAGATAATATGAACCTTTGCTCCACCAGCTTCTAAAGCCTCCCTCACCTGGCTGACATCTTTATGGTCATACCCATTTGCAGCAAGGATAGCAATTTTCCTGGTTCTAATGGTGTTTTTCACATTACGTTCCGACCGTTCCTGGCTGACGTTTGGGGACTCTTTTGTGACAGAAGATCCTCCTTTCTGTTCAGGAGACGGAACACCCACCCCTTTTGCGATCTCAATTGCAAGATCGCCATCTACATTGTTGAACATCTCAACAATTGCCTTTCTGATGTTTTTATCGTTGACTTTTCCAACTTCAAAATGGAAGGCCTCTATAATGTGCTTTTTCTCTATTTCTGTCATACTGTTCCAGAATAATTTAGCCTGACTGAAGAAATCTTTGAATTTATCGCTGCGGGCGCGGATTTTTTTACCCTCTACTTTTTCCATATAATGGGCATATCCACCTTCTTCTACTGAAGCTGGACGCGGGAGATTATTTGCTATTGAATTAGGGAAGTAACTACCTTTGCCTTTATTTATTGTTATGCGGTGATATCCTTCCCTCTGATTATTGGCTATTGGTGCCAGAGGCCTGTTGATTGGAATTTCATGGAAATTCGGACCTCCTAGCCGGATCAGTTGTGTATCTAGATATGAGAACAGACGCCCTTGAAGAAACGGATCATTGGAGAAATCAATTCCTGGAACAATATTTGCCGGGCAGAATGCAACCTGTTCGGTTTCAGCAAAGAAATTGTCAGGGTTACGATCAAGAGTCATTTTTCCTATCCATTTAATAGACACGTCTTCTTCCGGCCAGATTTTTGTAGGATCCAGGATATCGAAATCGAATTTAAATTCGTCCTCTTCCTCTAGAATCTGCACTCCGAATTCATATTCAGGATAATCCCCCATTTCAATAGCTTCCCAAAGATCACGCCGGTTAAAATCAGGATCTTTTCCTGCTATCTTTTGGGTCTCATCCCAGACAAGAGAATGAATGCCGAGTAAAGGTCTCCAATGGAACTTCACGAATCTTCCCTTACCTTCTGTATTTACGAAACGGAAAGTATTTACTCCGAAGCCCTCCATCATCCGATAACTCCTTGGGAGCGCCCGATCTGATAAGACCCATAAAATCATATGTGCATTCTCATGATGGCAGGAAACAAAATCCCAGAAGGTATCATGAGCTGCCGAAGCTTGAGGAATCTGATTGTCCTGTTCAGGCTTAATCGAATGGACAAGATCAGGAAACTTCATTGCATCCTGAATGAAGAAGACAGGAATGTTATTACCCACCAGATCATAATTCCCATCCTCAGTATAGAACTTTGTAGCAAATCCTCTTACATCCCTGACAGTGTCTGCCGAACCTCTGAATCCGACAGCAGTAGAAAATCGTACAAAAACTGGGGTTTTCTTATTAGGGTCCCGCAAGAACTTTGCGCTTGTGTATTCTGTCATAGGCTCATATACCTGGAAATATCCATGAGCTCCTGACCCACGGGCGTGAACAACTCTCTCAGGAATTCGTTCATGGTCAAAATGAGTTAGTTTTTATCTAAAGTGAAAGTCTTCAAGCAGGGTTGGCCCTCTTTCTCCTGCCTTCAATGAAATATCTGTGTTGCTGACTCTTACCCCTTGATTTGTTGTAAGAAATTCACGTTCCGGATCTTCACGAACTGTATTTAATTGCTCCTCTTTGCTCTTTTCATTAATTATCCTCTTCTTATCCATAGTTTACCCGTCCAACTTACTCCAATCATTTTTCTTTCTAAGAGCCTCAATAATCTTTACTGTCAATCCAACAGGATTAAACTTCCGCAATAAGATTTTGATGGGAGCGCAGACAAATAATATTGCAGCTAATACATGTTGATTTAGTCCAGAATAGTTTTTTTAAAAAACGCTGTCTCTATCAAACTAGAAAGTTTGAAGATATTCAAGATTAATTCGGTTTCTGCAATCTCCCCTCTGAAAAATCTCAGTTTACAACCCCAATTGAATATGTTAAGAGACTAGACTCCCTTTTTTAAATTAGTTTATTATTATATTAGTGTTATTGTGAAGTTGCAAATTTTCATAAAAAAATGGTTTTAACAGATGTCAACTGAAGGCACATAGAAGTTAAATTACCTGTAAAGAAAAAAGTAAAGTTATAAAGATGCCAGGAAAAGAAAATAGGGGAGTTCTTAAAAAGGATTAACTTCCAAAAGTTTGTACAACTTCTTTCAGCCTATCTTTTATAGGGCTCTG
>CAZFNE010000426.1:0-2752 GCA_964520335.1 uncultured Methanosarcinales archaeon
GGTCACCTCGCAAATGTATTGCTAGACACTGATTAATTTTTAAAGTATATAAAAGCTTTCTTCAGATGTTGCCTATAGTTGTTGTTTTATCAAAAATTCCCTTAAATTTCCCGAGGGTATATAAACTAAATTTTTAGATATTGTGGGAGAAAGGGAAAATATTTAAATATTTATGGTTTGTTAAAAATGCAGTCCAAAATAGGTATCCTAAAGTGGATTTTGGGCAATTTCTAAATTCAGATTTTATTGTACTTTTGGAAAAGAGGCATGGAAAGCACAAACTTTACATGTTATAACTTCTTATGGTCATTATATTTTTCCAAAAGCGTATGAAGAAGTTACTTATCTATTGAAGATTTATTCTACAACTTAAATATTCATCTTTTTATGGATCTGGTCGATATGGAAAATTGTACTTTCAACCTCCCGGATGTTCAGGCTAGCAAACCAAGTATAGCTATAAACCTTACCCGGGTTGGAGTAACAAATATGAAAAAGCTTGTTGAAATTAAACGTAAAGAGAAAAGACCCATCGTTTTAATTTCAACTTTTGATGTTTTTGTAGACCTGCCCTCAGACCGTAAAGGGGCTAACCTATCAAGAAACTTTGAAGCTGTAGACGAAGTGCTTGAAAAAGTTCTCAGCATGCCCGTATATGAGATCGAGCAGCTTTGCAGCGATATAGCACATAATTTGCTTGGCAGGCATGAGTACGCCAACCAGGCAGAAGTCCGAATGAAAAGTGAATATATGATCAGGCGCGCTTCTCCCTCAACCGGCATTAAATGCCAGGAAGTTGTAAACATCTTTGCCGAAGCTTCAGCTGTAAGAGGAGACGGAGACAAGGACTATTTCGATGTAAAAAAGTTAATAGGAGCTGAAGTTGTTGGGATGACTGCCTGCCCCTGCGCACAGGAAATTATGCGGGATAAAGCAGCAAATGAACTTTCAAATCTGGGAGTCGATAAAAATACAATCTTGAAATTCCTCGAAAAAGTCCCGATGGCAACTCATAACCAGCGCGGAAGAGGTATTATTTCAATCAAGGTTGCACATGACTTTGACGTTTCTCTTGAAAGTATCATTAAGATTATCGAACGCTCTATGAGCTCCAGTGTCTATGAAGTCCTCAAGCGTTCAGATGAAAAAGTAGTTGTTGAGACTGCACATACAAATCCGAAATTCGTTGAAGACTGCGTAAGATCTATGGCAGATAATATTGTAAAAGAATTCCCTGATTTGCCTGACAATGCTGTAATCACTATTAAACAAACAAATGAAGAAAGTATTCACAGGCATAATGCCTATGCAGAAAGAGTTGCCCTGATGGGTGATCTCAGAATGGAAATTAGCCAGAGTTAAAGGTTTATTGATTAACTGTCTTCCTGTTCCAGTCTCTAACTTTTAAAAAGCTCATTGGCTTGGCAATAGATATGAGGTTAACTAAATCTTCATATCTTAATTTCATCTACACAAACTTTATTTAAAGTACCTGATAACCTATAAATAATTACAAAAATTAATTTTCAGGGGAATAAAATATTAAAAGTCTTTGAGGTGAGAGTTATAGCTGAGGTTGAAGAGATTACAGCAATAGGGAGAAATAAGAAACCCATTAAAGTGGGAGATACTGTCAAATATGTAAACAGTGATACTTCAGGGCGGGTTACTGAAGTCAAAAAAGATGAACAGGGAAAAGTTTGGGCCTTACTTGAGAGTACAAATTTGTGGTACAGAGATGAAACTCTGGAGCTAACTGAGTCCAAATTGAAAGAAAAGGAAGAAGAAAGGAAATATACAGAAGAAGAACTTGAAGAAAAGTTCAGGAAAGAAAAAGAATACATGGAAAATGTAGATTTAAGCAAAGCAGGTGGCGGAGGGGCAGGAGGTTAATTTCCTGTGCCCATTATAATTGCTACCTTCTTTTCCTTCTGTTTTTCCTTTTATACTAATTCTTCAACTCCTTTTTTGTCCAGTTTTTCTTCATTTTTACATTTTAGGAGGATTATAAATTTCATGTTTAAATTTCCTTTCAAATTTTATTTAAATTGCTTTTATCTGGCTTGATTGGATTTAATTTAATCTCATTTTTGCTGAAGTTTCATTCTTTTTGCAAGAATACATTTGCCTCCATGCCTTCCCCCGAGAGGATTTTTAGGCGAACCCAAAGAGTTCATGCAGCGAGCCATAACTGCCGCTCCTCTTGCCAGGCCGTCATCTACAAAAACTACTCTTTCATCTATTTTTGGAGCTAGTTTCATTTCATCAAGACAATTTAAGATTAATTTAGGCTTGTTTCCAGTAATTCCGGCTCTGCCAGTAATCCCAATAGTAGTATCGTCGAAAACCATGCGATTTTCTTTTGCAACTTTAATAAGCCTGCAAGCCACATCCGCCATTACCTCATCGATTACGGCGTACACAACCTGAAGTCCATGATTTTTCGAAATTTCCATACCTATTGCACTAAGCTTGCCCATGTCGCTCCCGTTTTCTCCAACATCGCAACCTATAAGGGTTACCCCTATTTCTTTTGCAGCATCCGGTCTTACAGGAACACTGCCATATCTTTGTCTATGCTCCGGAACCTTTTCTATGATGATAAGCTCGTTAATGCGTTTAGCATATTCTGCAATAGCTTTACCTTTCAGCTTTAAAGTCAGAAAAGACGGAGGTTTTTCTTTTTCAAAGATTTCAAGTGCAGTTCCAAGTTTTGCATCCACAATTTTTGAGCCTCTTACAATTGCATCAG
>CAZFNE010000427.1:0-2751 GCA_964520335.1 uncultured Methanosarcinales archaeon
GTCTATTTTTGCCCCTACTGTTTTGCACATTTTTGCAAGCCCTGCAGCAAGTCCTCCAAGAGAAAGGTCATGAGCCGAACTTAACTTTCCACTCCTGACAGCCTGGATTATTGCTTTTACAATTTCCGGGGCATTTTCCGGGATCTGGGGAACTTTCCCTGCATTCTGGAATCCTGTGCAGGCGTAGTATTCCGAACCTCCCATTTCAGGAGTTGTTTCTCCCACCAGGATAACAGTATCTCCTGAATTTGCAAAAAAGCCTGAAGGAAGAGAAGTTTCAAGGTCTACTTTCCCTATCATTCCTATTGAAGGAGTCGGAGGAATTGCAGTTTTGAATTCATCGCTTTCATTATACAGGGAGACATTTCCGCCTACTACCGGAATTGAAAGTTCTCTTGCTGCATCTCCGAGCCCAAGGATTGCATTTTTGAATTGCCAGTAAATTTCAGGTTTTTCCGGGTTCCCAAAGTTCAGGCAGTTTACGATAGCAAGCCCTTCTGCCCCTTTTACTGCAAGATTCATTGCGTTTTCAATGATTGCAGTTTTTCCCCCTGCATAAGGGTCAATAAAGGTGGTTCTGGGCTGGCAGCCGCAGGAAAGGGCAATTCCGCTCTTTTCTGTAATTTTTAAAACCCCTGAATCTTCTCCGGGCTTGGTTACTGTTCTTAGCTGGACTTCATGGTCGTATTGCCTGTAGATCCATTCTTTTGAGGCAATGTTATAAGAAGAAAGCACTTTCAGAAAAGCTGCTTTGAGGGCTTCCGGAATTTCTGGGGTTTCAGGTTTCTGATCCTCTTCCGGCCTTGGGGAAGGAGCTGTGGAAAGCTTCTCACAGGTAGGAGCCCCACCTGTAAGGAATGCGATCGGAAGGTTAGCAACAATCTCTCCTTTAAACTCAACAACATAGTTGGGCTCTTCTGTCAGGTATCCAATTACTGCTCCATTGAGGTCATATTTTTCTGCAAGAGCAAGCACATTCTCCACGTTCTCAGGACTAACTTCAAAAAGCATACGTTCCTGAGACTCGGCAAGCAGGATTTCATACGCATTCATATTGAGCTCGCGCTGCGGCACTGCGTCTGTAACGATATGCGCCCCAAGCCCGCCTTTTGCTGCCAGTTCCGAGCTTGCCCCTCCGAGCCCTGCAGCCCCAAGGTCTTTACAGGATTTTACGTAGCCTTTTTCAATGGCTTCGAGTGTCATTTCGATTACAAGCTTTTCGGTATAGGGGTCCCCAACCTGCACACTTGGGCGGTCTTCAGCTTCGGCGGATTCTGAGAGGTCCCTGGAAGCAAAGGAAGCTCCCCCAAGTCCATCTTTGCCTGTGCTTGAGCCTGCCAGTATAAGCTTATTTCCAGCCTGCTGGGAGCGGGCAGTCATTATATTTTCTTCTTTGCAGAGCCCTACTGCAACTACGTTTACAAGCGGATTTCCACTATAATTCCTGTCAAAAAAGGTTTCCCCATTAACTACGGGAACTCCGATACAGTTTCCATATCCTGCAATTCCTTTGATAATTTGCTCAAAGAGGAAGAGATTTTTTGGAGTATCGAGAGGCCCGAAATATAAGGGGTCCATAAGGGCTATGGGCCTGGCACCCATTGAGATAATATCCCTTACAATTCCTCCGATGCCTGTTGCAGCCCCGTTATAAGGGTCTACATAGGAAGGATGGTTATGGCTTTCCATACCTATGGCAAGTACATATCCGTCTTCGAACCTGATAATTGCAGCATCGTCTCCAGGCCCGATAATTACATTTTCGCCAGTTGTAGTGAAGGTTTTCAAGAGAGGTGCACTTGAACGATAAGAGCAGTGTTCGCTCCATAAATTTAAAAAGCAGCCCTGTTCTACCAGGGTGGGCTCTCGCCCGAGTTCTTGTCTAATGATTTTGAGATCTTCTTCAGGTAACATTGCCTTGCCTCTAATTTTTAGCCTCATTTAAACGCTAAAGGCTCAGTTTTTCTGGTAAATAATCCTTTAATTTGGGATTTTTAAGGTGTATAAAATGTAAAATTAAACAGATTATGCGGACATAAAGGGGTAAGGGTTAAATAAATATTTCCTACCCCGAGTCCCGTCTCGGGAGAACGGTGTCCTTTTCGTTCGCTTCGCTCACTCAAGAGGACTGAGTTATGATTATATAACTCTTAGTTTCACTTAGGGATTAAATGGCTGTTTAAATTGTATAAACTAAATTAAACAGTAGTAGAAAATGATTCTAAGTTTGTCTCAATAGGCGGTTCTATGGTTAAAAAATGATTAATTTTCCGTGCTGTTTTGTTTTTACAAGATATTGAGGCAGATAAAAAGAGAAGAGTAATTTATAGAATTTTATTAGGTAAAAAGAGCATGATATTAAATGTTTTGAACCATTCTTTCAACTTTGAGGCCGGTTTCGGTAAGGGAATAGATTTCACCCTTTTTTTCGATTAGTTTTTTTTCTTCGAGTTCTTCAAGGGCTTTTTCTACGGTTGGATGTACAATTCTGAGGGTTTTTGAGATTCTTTTTCCTTCCATTGGTCCTTTTGAGGAAAGTAGGGAGAGAATTTTCTGTCTGATATTGTTTCCGTTTACAAAACCTATTAATTCGTTCATCAGGTACCCCCGATAGTTTGTTATTATTAAATAATTTACTAGTTATTTTTATAGTGAAATATTTATATATTTAAAGTGCATAATACCTACTTGCATAGATCATAAAAAGAGATAGAGTTCAAATTATATCTAGCTTTTTGCTGGCTGTAATGG
>CAZFNE010000428.1:0-2731 GCA_964520335.1 uncultured Methanosarcinales archaeon
TTAAAACCGCAGGTAAAGGCTGCCCTTTCAAGAATCGGAATTGAAGCTTTGTATTCCCATCAGGTCGAGGCTATTGAAAAAATCAGGAAAGGAAAAGATCTCGTACTCTGTACGACTACAGCAAGCGGAAAATCCTTAACTTACCTTATTCCTATTTTTGAAACCTTCCTGGAAAACTCTGAAGCAACTGCACTTTATATTTCTCCTTTGAATGCCCTTGTAAATGACCAGTTAAAGGCTTTCAGGGATTTCGAAGCCAATTTGAATTCGGGGGCAGGGATAGCCAGGTATACTGGCGCTTTAAGCGAAGCCCAGAAAAGAAAAGTGAGGGATGGGAGCACAAATCTTGTTTTTACAAACCCTGAAATGGTGCATATGAGCTTCCTTGCCTGGCATCACTTATGGGGCCGCTTTTTTTCAAATCTTAAATTCATAGTCGTTGATGAGAGCCATTACTACAGGGGAGTTATTGGAAGCAACATGGCAAACCTGCTCAGGCGGCTTTTACGGGTTGCTGAGTACTATGGAGCATCTCCGCAATTTATCTGCTGCTCTGCAACTATAGGGAACCCAAAAGAGCATACCCAAACCCTGATTGGAAGAGAAACTGAGGTAATCGAGCAAAACGGGGCTTCAAACGGGCCTCAAAAATTCGTTTTCTGGAACCCTCCGCTTTACATAAACAAAAAAGCATGTACCCTGCGAAGAAGCAGTTTTTCAGAAACCGTACCGCTTTTTACAAGATTTGTGCAGGCAGGCTTGCAAACCCTTGCCTTTACGCGCTCCAGACAGGGAGTTGAAAGGATGTATAAAAGCTGCAGGGAGCTTTTAAGGGACAGAAATTGGGGAAAAGCCAGGGATCTTTCTCATGCAATCTGTTCGTACAGGAGCGGGTATTTCGACCGGGAAAGAGAAGATATAGAGAAGAAAATGAATTCCGGGGAACTTAGAGGGGTTATTTCTACAAACGCCCTTGAACTCGGGATAGATATCGGAGGGCTTGATGCCTGTATCCTGGACGGATACCCGGGAACGGTTATGAGCGCCAGGCAGCAAGCAGGCAGGGCAGGCAGAGGGGAAAACGAAAGCCTTGTCGTTCTTGTAGCAGGCACAAATGCCCTTGACCAGTATTATATGAGAAATCCTGCAGACTTTTTTGAGCGGAATAGCGAAAATGCCGTGCTTAACCCGAAAAATCCATATATCCTTGCCGGGCATCTGCTCTGCGCAGCAAAAGAGATCCCCCTGAGAGAATCGGATGAGAAATATTTTGGAAAAGGCTATTCCAGAGTTGTAGAACTTCTGGAAAATGAAGGCCTGCTTGCGAGCCGAGGAAAAGCCCTGAAGTACTGTACCGATCCATTCCCTTACAAACATGTCTCCCTACGGGGAATTGATAATAATACTTATTCTTTGCTCGCTTTTGAGGGAGAAAAGAGCTTTTTTATCGAAAAAGAAATTGAAGAGAATCTGGTTTTTCGGGAATGCCATCCCGGAGCCGTTTACATGCACAGGGGAGAGTCATACTATATTAATAAAATCGATTATGAGAAAAAAGAAATCCACGCTCTTAAAACCCATGATAGTTACTATACAAAACCCATGATTGATTCTTCAGTCCTGGTGCAGGAAACATACTCATTAAAGCCTCTTGTGCACCTGCCGGAAGTAGAAGTGGGGCTTGGGGAAGTCGAAATAACCGACAGGGTAATTGGGTACAGGAAATACCAGGCTCATAGCAATGATGTGATGAGTGCTCATACTCTTGAGATGCCTCCTATTACTCTTCAAACAATGGCTGTCTGGCTGAAACTCCCGGGTAAACTAAAGGAAATGGTGGAAGGGCATAAGCTTGATTTTGCAGGGGGGATTCACGCAGTTGAGCATGCAATGATTTCCATGTATCCCCTCCACCTGCTTGTGGACAGGAGCGATGTAGGCGGGGTTTCTACTCCTTCCCATCCCGACCTTGAAGGTAAAAGCGGGATTTTCGTATATGACGGACATAGGGGAGGAGTCGGATATGCTGAAAAAGGTTATGATTTAATTGAAGAGGTGCTTGAAGGGACATTAAAGGCAATCGAGACCTGTCCCTGTGAAGGCGGCTGTCCAAGTTGCATCCATTCTCCAAAATGCGGAAACAATAACGAGCCCCTGGACAAACATGCTGCAATTATGCTGCTCCACGAACTTCTGGGAAAAGCTCCCTATCTTCCTCCTGAGAAAAAAGAAAAACATCTTTCAGAAGTTAAAATTTCTAAATCTGCTCCTGAAAAGATTGATACGACAGATGCCTTAAATAAAGTCAGAAGGCAGCTCAGGCGGGAGATTATAAAACAAGAACTGCCTGCCGCACAGGCCAAAACAAAAGGCGGAGAAGAAGAAAAAAAAGAGAAAGAGGAAAAGAAAGAAAAAACCTTTATCGCTACCGATAAAAATGGAAAAATGCTTGGAGTCATTTCAGCCATTTCCCCTGAAAAAGCTACTTTGAAAGCCTTTAGCCAGAAATTCAAAGAAGAAAGAGACATAGTTTGTATAACAGAGGAAAATCCCTTTGAGATCCGAATCCGGGATCTTGGAGAAGGCAATAATTTCAATTTCAAGCTCTGGATTGAAACTTCTGAAAACAAAGAAGTCCAAGAAGCTAACGAAAAAGATAGAGAAAAAGATGGAATAAATGAAATAAACGGAATAGATGGAATTAATAGGAAATTCCAAAAAGATCTAAAAA
>CAZFNE010000429.1:0-2719 GCA_964520335.1 uncultured Methanosarcinales archaeon
TAATATTTTTTATTTTAGCTCTTGAATAAATCCTGTACCTGAAAACGTAACCTCCTCCGTCCAGGTTCTGCTGAGACCTTTGAAGGATCTGTTTTTCATATAGTTTTTTTACGGAGCGCTGGATTGTGGAAATATCCAGGCCCAGGGTTTTCGAAAGTGACTCAGTATCAATCCACTGGTCGGTTTCATTCAGGAAATATTTCATAACTTTAAGGTCAGCCTTTGTCAGGTTGAGGGCACACTTGATTACATCTTCAACTTTGAACTCCTTACACGCGAAATCCATGATTTCACTCCCTCTTTTCCGTTGCAGTACTGTAATATTTCTACAGGAGGATATATAAGCTGGCAAGTACTGGGATGTGCAGCCAGAAATTAGAAGTACTCTATTTTTTCTTGCTGTTAATTGCTGAGAAAAAAAAGGGAGTTAAGAATAAGTAAAAAATTAATAAGAATAATTAAAAGGCAGAAAAGCAAAGGGAAAGCAAATAAAAAGTGAGAAAAGCCAGACATCTTAAATTAAGGGCTTATTAAAGCTTAAAGCAATTAACGGTTTTAAACAGGTTGTTTGCAGTTTACTTATTAATATCGCTGAATAACAGAATAAATTTTGTCCCTTTGTCTCTTTTAATCTCTATCTGGCCATCTATCTGGTCAACAAGAACATTTACAAGCTGGAATCCCAGAGTTTCCGTATTCTCGAATTCTATTTTTTCGGGCATGCCTTTTCCATTATCCATAACTCTCAGGACATAATCAAAATTGTTTTCCCCAATTTGCTTCAGGGTGGGATTAGAAATCATATCTTTTGCAATCAGGGTCTCAATTTTTTGAAGAGTAATGCAGATTTCCCCATCAGTAGTTCCGGAAGGGAAAGCATGTTTTAAGGAATTAGAAACAAGTTCATTAACAATAATTCCAAGAGGGATAGCAGTATCCATATCCAGGTATATACTTTCAAGTTCCAGGTTTAGCTGGATATTAACATTTCCAAGATTATATGACTTGAAAAGATCTTTGGTGAGCCTGTTTAAGTAAGATGCAAAATCGAGGGTGTCGCTTCTGTTTCCTTTGTAGAGCTCTTCATGGATCAGAGCCATTGAGGTTACCCGACTCTGACTTTGCTTGAATGCATTTAACATATTTTCATCATTATACTTTTCAGCTTCAAGACTGAGAAGAGAAGAAATTACCTGAAGGTTATTTTTGATCCTGTGGTGAATCTCTTTTATCCGGATTTTATCTATTCTTTTTAGAGCTTCTTCAGCTTCTCTTTTCTCGGTGATATCCCTCAGTACTCCGATAATCCTATAAGGCTGACCATCATTATCCATTAAGTAGACACCGGAGTTTTCTATATAACCGTAAGTTCCGTCTTTTCTTCTCAACCTCAATTCTTCCTTAAATCTGTCTCCGGTCTTTTTATCTTGGGGCTTTTCGTACACGCGATTCGGATCTGAATCAAGGATATTCTCAGTCCAGAAGTCCTTGCCTAACTTCTGAAATTCCTCAAAATTATATCCTGTAACTTCTTCGATGGCACCTACCCATTTGTTTTTATTTGTTTTTAAATCGTATTCATATACAATTTGTCCTGTCTGCTCTGTAACAAGCCTGTACCTTTCCTCATTCTGTTGAAGTTCTTTCTCCGCGTTTTTACTTTTAGTTATATTCCTGGCAATAATTGAGATAGTGGCCAGCTCTCCGGATCCATCATAAACCGGAGAAAGAGTCAGTGAGACATTTATTTTCGTACCATCTTTTCTTAACCGTAAGGTCTCATAATTGTGGATTTTGTCCCCTTGTTTAATCAGTTCAGCCAATTTTGCTGTTTCTCCAACTAATATTGATGGGTCCAGAATGGATATGGGCTTTCCTATAACTTCTTCAGCCGAATAACCATAAATTTGCTCTGCACCTTTGTTCCAGCTGGTAACAATGCCATCAAGGGACTTGGTTATAATGGCATCCCCTGATGATTCCACAATATTCGCTAAACTCTTAATTTTCTCTTCTGCTTTTTTTCGCTCAGTGATGTCGTCAAATACCGCGACTAGCTCGCCAGAGGGGAGTCTATAAATCCAGTTAGTTACCCACAAGGCGATATTTTCATCTTGATAGAATGTCACGGGAAAGAATTCCGGTATTCCAGTCAGCCATACCCGCCTGAAAGCCGCGTCAAGTCCCATCTCACCAACGTTGGGGAATAACTCATAAAGGCTTTTTCCAATAATATTCCCCCTTTGGACATGATTAATACGCTCGCCAGCAGGGTTAATATCCTTAAAGACAAAATCACGCCCATCATCAATAACGTTATAGACACTTACCCCGCTTGATATTCCTTCGAACAAGTTCCTGAACTGCGCTTCTCTTTCCTGCAGTGCCTCTTCAGCCCGTTTATGCTCAGTAATATCCTGAGTGGTTCCCTTCATTCGAATAGGGACATTTTGTTCATCAAAAATAACTTTTCCATATGAATGGACTGTGCGCTCTCCACCAGGTAAAATAATCCTATAATCAACGCTATAAGGTTCTCCGTTTAAAGCTTTGTTAACGGCATCAGTCAGATAGTCTCTATCATCGGGATGCACGCAATTTAAAAGTTTATCGTAAGTTGCACTGGATTCTTGAGGATTAAGCCCAAAAATACGATACATTTCCTCAGACCAGTATACTTTGTCAGTTACAATATCCCAGTCCCAACTTCCAATATGGG
>CAZFNE010000430.1:0-2670 GCA_964520335.1 uncultured Methanosarcinales archaeon
TGTATAAGCTGGACATGCCCTCTCTTTCTATCGTAATGCCTTCCATGAATGAAGAAGAAACTATTCGTATCTGTATAGAGAAAGCTCAGTCTATATTCAAAAAATATGGTATAGAGGGGGAAATAATTGTTGCCGATAACTCTTCGGACAGTACCCCAGAGATTGCATCGTCAATGGGTGCAAAAGTTATAGGCCCGATAAAAGGATACGGAAATGCCTACCTTAAAGGGCTGGCCGAAGCAGAAGGAGATTACATTGCTATTGCAGATGCAGATAATACATATGACCTCCTTGAACTTGACAGATTTCTGGCTCCCCTGATGGCAGGAGAAGCTGATTTCATAATGGGAACACGGCTAAAGGGTGAAATCAAACCAGGAGCTATGCCCTGGCTGCACCAGTATATCGGAAATCCTGTCCTGACCGGAATGCTCAATTTCCTGTTCAAAACAAAAATTTCGGATGCACACTGCGGGATGAGGGCTTTTACTAAAGAGGCTCTTGAGAAAATGAACCTTAGAACTCACGGCATGGAACTCGCATCCGAGATGATAATTGAAGCTGCAAGATGTGGGCTCCGGATTAAAGAAGTCCCCATAACCTATTACTCACGCAAAGCTCCCTCCAAGCTGCGCTCATTTCAGGATGGCTGGCGACATGTAAGGTTTATGATGCTATACAGGCCTGTCCCTTTCCTCTACATTCCCGGGGCTTTCGTATTTATCCTGGGTTTTCTTATAACCGCTTCCCTTCTTCTCACGGACAATGCTGCGTATAACCGGCTGCACTCGTTTATTTTAGGCAGCATGCTCTTAATCATTGGCGGACAAATTCTTGCCACTGGCGGATATATGAAAACATATGGTCTTATACGTGGTATGTATGGTGATGACAAAAAAAGCAAAAAGTTGCTGAGCTACCATTCCCTTGAAAAAGAGTTGCTTGGAGGCTCCCTTATCCTGGGCTCAGGCTTCATTCTCGGACTGAAAGTTGCATATACATGGGTCAGTACCGGATATGGCTCCCTTGAAGAAGTGGAGTCTGCTGTCATTTCAATGGTGCTTGCAGCGATAGGTCTCCAGCTGATTTTTGCTGCAATCTTTTTAAGTGTAATGCTCCTTGAAGTTGATACTGATTGGTAAAGTGATGAAATGAAAGTTGCCTTTGTATACGATGCTGTCTATCCCTGGGTCAAAGGCGGCGCAGAGGTGCGCATTCATGAGCTGGGGAGGCGGCTTTCTTTACAGGGACATGAAGTGCACCTTTTTGGGATTAAATGGTGGGAAGGCGAAGATATTTTTCAGTATGAAGGCATGACTCTGCATGGAGTCTGCAAATCACGTGAACTCTATGTGAATGGTAAACGTTCGATTTCCGAGGCACTTGTATTTGCTATAAGACTTTTTCCAGCTCTCATGAAAGAAAGGTTCGACCTTATTGATGTAAGTGTATTTCCCTATTTTTCCTGTTTTACCGTAAAAGCGATTTCAATCCTGAAAAAGACCCCTGCGGTATTTACATGGCATGAGGTATGGGGAGATTACTGGTATGAATACCTTGGAAAAAGAAAGGGCTTTTTCGGGCTTTTTATAGAAACTTCAGTTGCAAAAATTTCAAAGAACAATGTTGCAGTTTCGGACTGGACTAAGGATAGACTTAAAGTCTTTGTGGGGACGAGCAAAGAGATAGCCGTCCTGCCAAATGGGGTCGACCTGGAGTTAATTTCTGAAATTAAACCTACCGATCAGGATTTTGGAGGCAGCCCGAAAGGAAAAATTTACGATATCATCTTCGCAGGCAGGCTTATAAAAGAAAAAAATGTCAATGTTTTGATAAAAGCGGTTTCCCTGTTAAAAAAAGACAGTCCTGAAATCTGCTGCTGTATCGTTGGAGACGGGCCGGAAAGGAAAACTCTCGAGAAGCTCACTCTCGAGCTTGGCGTGCAGGAAAATGTGATATTTGAAGGGTTTCAGGAGTACAGAGCATTAATAGGAAAAATCAAAGCCTCAAAGGTCCTTGTGCTACCCTCAAGCAGGGAGGGCTTCGGGATGGTTGTAATCGAGGCTTTTGCCTGTGGGGTGCCTGTAGTGACGGTAAAAGAAAAATATAACGCTGCACAGGGGCTCATTGCAAATGGGGTTGACGGCTTTGTCGTGGGGCTTAATGAGCTAGAAATTGCAAATGCTGTGGAAAAGATCATTGAAAAAAACTCGAAGAATAGAAATGCTTCAGAAGCGGCATTTAATAAAGCTAAAAAATATAATTGGGATGAAGTAGTTGAGAATCTCCTTTTTTTGTACGAATATTCTCTGAAACGATACAAAAACTGAAATTATTTATCCGTATGAATGAAAAAAATGTTGGAAATTTCTTGATAAAAGCTATTCTATTTAAAAAAAGTATGGAAAATGTTACCTTTCTTTCTATGAAAACAATTAAATCTTGGCTTAAATAAAGTTAATTAAATCATAACTTTTATAAGAAAAGTAGTTAAATTTCCATTTACATTATTTGATGGGGGGATTTAGTAAATATGGGTCAGGGTTGTAGCCCATAGCTTAGTAGCTTGAACACTGATATATCCTTACCAAGCTGAACCATGCCGTTTTTGACATGGTTGTAGCCCATAGCTTAGTAGCTTGAACACTGATATCTTGGAATTTTTGACAT
>CAZFNE010000431.1:0-2668 GCA_964520335.1 uncultured Methanosarcinales archaeon
GGAAAAACATACATTTACACACAAAATGTCGCATTATTTAAAATGGTGACTATAGCTATCATCAGATTAGATCACGATAGCTTCTTTCCATTTCGTCGCGCGTTTTTCAATCTTCAACATGATATAGTTTATAGCAATGCCAAGCAAAGCGACTGTAACTATACCTGCATACATCTTCGGAATCTGAAATGTTGCCTGTGACTGGATAATCATGAAGCCAAGCCCTGAATGTGCGCCGATCATCTCTGCGCCGATGAGCATAAAAAATGCGAACGAGGCTCCCATCCGTATGCCCGTAAATACTGTAGGCAGCGATGCCGGAAGCAAGACCTTCCAGAACATTTCCAATTTGCTTAACCCTGCTGTCCTTGCCACTTTTACGAGTATAGGATCAACATTCTTGATTCCGGTAATAGTGTTGAAAAGTACTGGCCACTGGCATACCCAGAATATAATAGCAATCTTAGAAATCTCACCTATTCCCAGAAGGGCCATAAACACCGGAAAGATGGTAAAAGGATTCGCCTGGCCCAAAACTTGTAGCAGTGGATTGACAGAGGTCTCAAACCCCCTGAACCAGCCTCCGAGAAGAAATCCCAGGGGTAAAGCCACTAAGAGAGCTAATCCAAAGCCTGTAAAAACCCTGATAAGACTGGAGACTGTATGATGGATCAAATCTCCGGACAGTATCAGGTTAAGCATTGAGGCGAAAACTATTGACGGAGGCGAGATAAACAGGATATTGACCAAACCAAGCCTGGGAGCTGCTTCCCATATAAGCAGGAATACAATAATAGCTATTGATTTATGAAAATAGGATTTTAAAAAGCCAAGAATATCCTCGAAATTAGAAGGCTTATAGAGAGTCTCTGAGCTTGTATTGCTTTCCATTGAATCACTTCGACTTTATTTCTAAAGGCGCAGCCAGTGTCAGGGCTTTTTTAACGTTCCTTACATCTCCAGGGCTACGATCTTCGATCGAATATTTCGCATGAATTTCGTGTGTCTTGGAAACTTCCTCTTTCAAAAGCTCCCATAATTTATGCCTGGTCTCGACGAATTCAGGAGTTACCTTCAAATCGTTCGACAGGCGGCTGGCTCTTGGAATTGGAACATCAATGATAGTTTTAATGATTCCAGGCCTGGCACTCATTACTGCAACTCTATCAGCTAGAAACACTGCTTCATCTATGCTGTGTGTTATGAATAACACAGTCTTTCCTGTTTGATCCCTTATTTTTAAAAGATCTCTTTGCATTATCTCCCTGGTTTGGGCATCAAGGGCAGCGAATGGCTCGTCCATTAAAAGCACTTCGGGATTTATAGCAAGGGCTCTTGCGATTGCAACCCTTTGTTTCATACCCCCGCTTAACTCGTAAGGGTATCTTTCCTCAAAACCAGATAAGCCTACAAGGGAAAGATATCTTCTTGCGATTTCTTCTCTATCACTTTTTGCAACCTTTTTTGCCTCAAGGAGAAATGAAACGTTGTGAAGTGCAGTCCTCCACGGAAAAAGGGCGGATTGTTGGAAAACAATAGCTCTGTCAAGGCCGGGGCCAGTAACAGGCTTGCCATCGACCAATATACTCCCATCATCTGGGGTTGTCAGCCCGCCGATAAGGTCAAGCAGAGTTGATTTTCCACATCCACTTGGCCCGACAATAACGAAGAATTCTCCAGCATTAATGTTAAGGTTCACACCCCTAAGGGCATAAAACTTAGGCGTGGAAGCATTTCCTTTATCCGAGATTTCAGCATTCCGGATGTCGAATGATTTTATAACATTTATTGCCTCGATATTCATTTATATCAACTACCGACGTGTAACTTTAATCTAGAACGCGTCAGCAGTATATGAGGGTAGATTTATCAGCAACTTTGGTCTCAATTGTTTGCTTTCCTGAAAGATTAAGGCAAAGATTAAGCTTCCAATTCCGATTTGCTCCCAGATTCCGCTAAAAGTGAGACAAAAGACGATTCTTAATAAAGCTTAATGAATCTTAAAAAATCTACAGAAGTTAGAAAATAATGAATCTAATTTTGGAGGTTTTTCAGAATAATACCTGCAGTCATTTCCAGCAAGTATTCTAAAAAATGCTTGCTATCAAAATCCTTTTTTTGAAAATAAGTTTCTTTGATTTAATTATAACAAAAAAAATGGAGGTAAATAGATGTGTATTCAATCAACAACAACGACAGTAGGAGTTTAAGGCTTCAATGTATAAAGCCCAAGAATGGGCTGGTGTGTGCTGCTTTAAATTTCTTGAATCCATAGTTATTCCTGGTTTAATTTTCATCTTGCTTTAGATTCTTATTTAGGAGACAACTTATAATAACAATTGTTAATATTTAAAACTATTTTTTGAGGTAAAAGATGCCTAAATAAATCTCCCTGATCGCTATGATTAATAAAAGTACGGTATTCGGTTATGGTATTCAATACTGAGAAATAAAAAATACTGTACTTAGTTTCAAAGTAATTTTAATATTCTGAACTCACAAATTCAGTACTTCACTAATTTTTCCTTCTCTCCTAAACGATGTCTCTCAATAGCTATATATATGATGATGACGCCGCTATATGTCTTTATTAACATCTAAGAGTGAATATAGCTCTAAAATCGAATTAAAGTCAAATGAATGTATTAATGCCGTATTACAACCTCTC
>CAZFNE010000432.1:0-2662 GCA_964520335.1 uncultured Methanosarcinales archaeon
TTTTACGGGGTTATGGAACATGCTTATGACGAGGAAAATGTGGCCCAGAAAGCTGTTGAATTCGGGTTGAAAGGCACAGAAGAGACAGAAAAGGGTGAAGAAGGAGAAGAAGGAGAAGAAGAAAACAGGCTTGTTATGCGTTTTTCAACTTCAGTGGCTCCTGTGCAGGTAGCAGTTCTTCCACTCCTGACTCGAAAAGAGCTTGCAGACCCGGCAAAAGAAATAGTTACTACGCTGAGGGAAAAGGGGTTGCTTGTAAATTACGACGACTCCGGAACTATTGGCCGTCGCTACAGAAGAAACGATGAAATAGGAACTCCCTACTGTGTTACTATTGATTACGATACTCTGGAACATGGTACTGTAACTATCAGGGACAGAGATTCCATGCGCCAGGTTAGGGCTGCAATTCAGGGGATTGAAGATACCCTTTACGAGCTTATTTACAGAGGCAGGAGTTTTAAATCGGCAGGCAGGCCCTTTAATTTCTAAATTTTTGGATCAGCCAGAGCTAGCGGAAAGTTTGTTTAAAAGTCAGTTTAAATTACCCTGCTTTGGCTGATAAATTTCAAATTTAAAATTATGGATCTACAAATTATTTTTATTTAAAACAGGTTCATTATATAGTTTTAATTTAGCGATTTTGTAGAAATTTCACCTTAATTTTTATTGCTATCTTACAGATGGCGGCGGGCATTCTCTAATTATTGTGCCTACAAAATTAGTAATACCTCCGGATTCAGATGATCCTGATAATCCAAATGAAGTAGCTAAACCATTATTACCAGCTCCAGTTAAAACTGTTTTAAGATGTGGTTACAATATATCCAATGGATATTTGTATTGTGAGATTCCTTACACAAAATTAACAGGATTAAAAATAATTCCTAACGATCATGAATTTTAATCTATTTTTTGCTATATTAACTAGCCTAAGGCATTTAAAAGAAAAGAGTTAATATAGCTTTATAAATATAATCTAAATTTGTTTTTTATTGTTATAATAAGGGAGGAGAAGATATTGAAAAATCGAAGATCACTAATTTTATTTGCAGCCTTTATATTAATATCAACAATAGATATAGGCTCTGCATGGACTGTAACCAGAATAACAACTAATGCATCTGATCAGTTTAATCCTGACATATATAGTAATTATATTGTCTGGCAGGATGTTCGTAACGGTGGCTCTGATATCTATCTGCAGAATATGGCTACCAAAGTACAAACAAGAGTTACAAAAGGTGTCCAAGCAGAGAGCCCTGCAGTATCTTCGAGCAAAATAGTATGGCAGGATCACCGGAATGGTAACTGGGATATCTATATGTATGAGATTTCTACCAAAAAGACTACCAGGATAACCCTTAATACAGCAGATCAAACCCATCCTGATACTTATGGAAACTATATAGTTTGGCAGGATACCAGGAATGGTAAAGATGAGGTCTTTTTACAGGATCTAGTTACTAAAAAGCAAACTATTATTGGTACAGGCGGTTGGCCTTCTATTTATGGTACGAAAATAGCATATTCAAATGGTGAGGACAACATCAATGTATACGATATAACGACAAAAAAGACAACTACTGTACATTATGGTGGGCCCTGTTCTATATCTGGTACTCGCATACTCATAGCTGATATGTTCAATGCTCCTGTTATGTACTTGTATGACTTTGCTACTAAAAAGACCACTAATTTACCACTTAGATATGAATGGCTTGACCAGCCCAGGCACTACAGTAGTAAAATAGTATATGTAGATTATGCCAGTGGTAGTTCTAATTCAGACATTTACATGTTAACTCTATAATTAATAGAAAAGAAGGTTCTGGCTCTAAGAGGCTGTCTTAAAATTCAAAACGCTTCTACATTTGGATTGTGGGCATTGTTGATTTTGAATTTAGACCGCAAATTAGTTACATCTGACTTTCTCTCCCCATTTAAAAATCAAGCACATTAGACATTAGGTAGTAAAATACATTTTAAACGTTTAACGGTTTAATACTACAGTATTTCAGCTCAAATGTAGAGGTTCTGCCCCCATTGTAGAACCAAATTTAATTTTAAGACACGCTCTAAGTCATACTAATTGTAATGACTTAACAAGCATGGGGGGTTATTTATTTTTATGAGAGAGTAGATATCATGAATTAATAATTCAGAAGTTTATGATTAATCATAATTTAAATATAAAAAATTATTCAGTCATTAAAATAATTTTTATTTTTATATTAAAGTCACAACGTTAACTTTATATTATTTCTTTATTTTTTATTTCTCTCTTTTTATAATGATATAATGCAAATGACATTGACAGTTTGCAGCGAAAGTTTAATTTTAGTGTATATTGTTAATCACCAAATCCCAGTTATTTATAAGGTATAAAAACCTGGAATAACTAATTCTAAAACAAAAGTTACAAAACTGCAATTAAAATAAAATAGAACTAAAGTAGATTAGTCTAAATTGAAATCATTCCGATATAATACAATTAGTCTTCAGTTAAAGGAATTAAAATTACTCTAAAGAAAATAAACCAAATTTTTTATGAGAAGCATGCGTGAAAGTCTCTTTCCTGAGAAACTTGAATGGATGAAACATCCATTGATAAAGCCAGATACCGTTGAGCAGAGACTTTACCAGCTCAACCTGGCAGGAA
>CAZFNE010000433.1:0-2660 GCA_964520335.1 uncultured Methanosarcinales archaeon
TTTGTTTGAGCCTGTTATTCGAAGAATTTCATACTCGTTTTAAGACAGCCTCTTAGTGATTTTAAAGATGCATTTATAGTTCTGACAGTAGAAAGTATCAATTCATAACTATATAAACATATTTAATTTTCATATACAGAGCAGATCTTAAGTCAACCGCCTTCTATCGATCTCTTGTCGCAACTTGGAAGAAGTGCATCAAAATTAGGTAATTTAAGCAAAAACCATGATTAATTAAAAATTGGTGCAAGAGCTGCGATTCTAATTCGCGAACTCCTACGAAAGTAGGCTCTGAACCCGGAGCCTTTGATCTGGCTAGACAACTATCGTATATTGAGTACATTCTAATAAAAATGAAGAATTGTATTATACTCTGAAAATATTCTGAAAAATACTCTGAAAAAAAATCTGCTTATTAAAAGTCTATACAAAAACGGATATTTGCTGCAACTTTCACAATAAGTAGAAACATATTTTGATAGTAAGTTCTTTTGATGGCAAGTTTTCTTAACGACATTGCAGGGAAAATAGAAGGAATCACGTCCTTAAGAGCTGCAAGTGACAGGAATATCATTATACGGATATTATAGAGTTGAATTATATAAAAATAGAAGAATGAAGTAAAACCTTAACCAATAACAATGAGCAAGTATTTAATCTTCAGAAACCCATGAATTAAAGGGAAATATGGGTTTAGACTCCAGGAAGGCTTCCTGGAGATGTTAAGCACGTTAGCAGCACTCATTAGCTGTTCTGCAGGCTTTAAGAGCACTTATGGATATGGAAGCTTCAAAATGACTGTGAAAGATAAAGATACGTATACTTCATTGTATCAGGAATCCCTTGAAATGCATAAAAGCCTGGGGGGTGTGCTTGGGGTTGTAAGTAAAGTTCACCTTAATACAATCCACGACCTCAGCGTTGCCTATACCCCAGGAGTTGCCGAACCATGCAGGAAAATAAGCAAGAATCCGGATCTCGCTTACCTTTACACTTTGAAGAAGAATACTGTTGCTATTGTCACTGATGGGTCTGCTGTTCTGGGGCTTGGGAATATAGGACCTTATGCTGCTCTGCCGGTTATGGAAGGGAAAGCTATCATTTTCAAGGAATTTGCAGGAATTGACGCTTTTCCTATCTGCCTGGACACCCAGGATACCGAAGAGGTGATTCAGGCAGTCAAGAATATTGCTCCTGCTTTTGGAGGTATTAACCTTGAGGACATTAGTGCACCTCGCTGTTTTGAAATCGAGACAAGGCTTCGTGAAGAACTTGACCTTCCAGTTATCCATGACGACCAGCACGGCACAGCCATCGTAGTGTTTGCCGGGCTCTTAAATGCGCTTAAAATTGTGAATAAAGAGCTAAACAGGCTCAAAATAGTAATTTCAGGAGTTGGAGCTGCAGGAGTTGCAATTTTTAAGTTTCTGGTTTGGGCAGGAGCAAATCCTGCTAAAATTCTTGTTTGTGACAGCCAGGGGATAGTGTACGAAGGAAGAGAAGAAGGCATGAACCCCATAAAGGAAGAAATCTCCAGGCTTACAAACCCCGAAAAGTCTAAAGGAGGACTGGAAAATGCCTTTCTTAATGCTGACCTTTTCATTGGAGTCTCTGTCGGAGGAATAGTCACTGAAGATATGGTTCATTCAATGGCAAAAGATTCGATTGTAATGGCTCTGGCAAACCCCATTCCTGAAATAATGCCGGATATTGCAAAAAAGGCAGGGGCAAGGATTGTTGCCACAGGCAGGTCGGATTTTCCCAATCAGCTTAACAATTGCCTGAGTTTTCCGGGAGTTTTTAAAGGAGCGCTCAGTACCTGTGCAAGAAAAATAACGCCTGAAATGGAAATGGCTGCAGCCTATTCTCTCGCAGAAGTCGTAACGACCGACAAGCTTTGCGAAGACCATATAATCCCCTACCCTCTTGACAAAAACGTCGTACCTGCGGTTGCAAAAGCCGTGTCTAGCGCATCCATTGAAAGTTGTGTGGCAAGGGAAAGTCTTGAAAACAAGGAATAAAAATCTTATTTTCGGCTGAAATTTCGGGTGAAAAACTGTTTTTGTTTAAGAATCTGTTCTGGTAAAACCTCAATTTCGAAAACTAAATTTAAAAAACTAAATTTAAAAAACTAAATTATTACCAACTAATTATAATAAGAGCACCCAGTTATTTCATTGCACGAATTTCATTTTAGTAAATCCTAAACGAAAACTGAAGATAAAAAACCCTTGTTCTGAAAGCAAGACGTTATAATAACTTTTCAGTTTTAAACAGTTCATCAGCTTCCTCTTTGCTTAAAATTCCTTTCATTATTGCAATATCCTTAACGGGCATCTTCTTCTCCAGAGCTTCCTTTGCGATCTCTGCAGCCTTAAGATGCCCGAGCTTTGGGGCAAGGAGAGTTACAAGGATAGGGTTTAGCTCAAGGTAAGCTCTGCACCTATCTTCATTAGCCTTAATCCCTTCTACACAACGTTCCTGAAAAACTGGCAGATAATTCGTCAGCAGGGAAATGGATGCAAGGATATTGGAGGTCATTACAGGGGTCATAACATTTAGCTCAAACTGCCCTGCCTGAGCTGCAAGAGCAACTGCCGTATCATTTCCCACAATCTGGAAGCCTATCATGTCAAGACATTCGGCCATTACAGGATTAT
>CAZFNE010000434.1:0-2657 GCA_964520335.1 uncultured Methanosarcinales archaeon
TGCCATAGAAAGAAAATAACAGTCGCTGCAAAACAGTATTTATTGTCTCATCAGGATGGATTTTTGCCTCATTTAACTGGTCTAGAAGTTCCTGAGTAATTCTTATATTTTTTGTGGTGTCAGACAATTCTGGAAATCTTCGTTTCCTGTCTTTTATAACGAACCAGTAGTTACTATCTTCGTGTTTAAGTTTGCTTGAATTATCGTATCGTGCCAGTAGTTTCGTAATTATTGTGCACTTTGATTCCCATTCATTGTCACAGTATATATCTTTACAGGAATCTAGCGCTTCATACAATTCTGTGCTTATTTCTATTGTTTTTGTTTGCATATCGTATTTCACTCTAGTGCAATATTTGGTTATATCTTAAGACTTTTAATTGAGCAGAAATCAATGGTAATAATCTATAACGTCTAAATAATAATATTTGAATATATTCGTACCTAATTTTTACCTTGAATCCATAAACTCTTCCACATTAAATTATATTTTCCAATTCTCAGGATCTCAAGAATTTCCTGAGTGAATATTTTCCTCAATAACTTCCATGAACCTGATATCAAGGGCATATATAAAGAAAGAACCTAAAATTAAAAGATTTGAGTTCGATCATAAAAGTTTTCAAGGTCTGGCAACCTTTTGAGATGCTAAATCCATTCTAAAAAAGCAGTTTAAAATTGAACGCGGCCTTTAGATAGCAGACTTTTTATGGCTCCTCGTAGGGGGCGAAACATCATCATAAATCCTGGCCGCAAAAAGAAGCCCTGTTCTCCCTAATTCATATACTGCCATTCCAGCCTGAGGTTTCAGTTTTAGATTTCCCCACCCGTCACAGGTATATTCGACAGCAATGCGGGTTCCGTCAAAAGTAGCAGTACAGTGTTTAAGGGAGATTCCTCCTGCTTCCAGAGCTTGAACATAGAACTCCTTCTGACCTTCCCTGCCTGTATGTTTATACTTAGAACCGCTTGGCTCCCGAACATAGCCTTCTTCCTCAAAAAGTGAGATTATTGTATTTACATCTCCATTCTGAAGTGCAGATGTATACTGCATAACAATTTCAGGCTCATTGAGCTTTTCTGCCGGTTCCAGAAGCGGAGCTCTGATCATATGCTTTCCAGTAAACGGCCAGGTGCTATGGTAAATCCGAATGGCAGAGATTTTACTTTCAAGGCAATCCGCAACAAGGCCGACTGGAAGGTCAATGTTCCTTTTTTCATAATCAAGGCAGAGAATAAATTCGATACAGATTCTTTGTTCTGTTGCAGTCAATGCAAGAATTTCAGGTCTTGCCCTGTATTGCTGCAGCCAGTCCTGCTAGCTAGTTACAAAATCCAGGAAATCACCTTTTCCTGTTACCTGGTCGTCAAAAGGTGTATTGACCCTCGGGAGATCCGAATATAAGGATAGCAGACTCTCTTCATCCCCATTTAAAAAATACGTATAAAAATTAGCTAGTCTTTCCTGTAATAACATATTACCCCTCAATAAATCTTTAATAAGCTCAATTTTAGTAGGAATTTATATAATTCTTATTTTTCTTTACTTTTTGCTTTAAGATGAAGACCTGGAATTTTGTCTAGAGTTTGTCTAAAAGTAAGCCTTAAAAATGTACAATGCTGACAATCTAATGTCCCTGGATTGTAAAACAAAAGAAGAGAAATCCAAAATAATTATTCTCAAAGCCTTATCTTTACCCACCTAATAAGGTAGTTATAACAGCAACTATGATTCCTATAATAGCAGTACCAAAGCCAGTCATTACCTTTGCAGATAAGCTTCTCCCCTGAGCTCTGTAGAATCCAATAACAAACAGTAGAGAGATTCCCAGCAGATTGGATACAGAAAGGGCTGTGCCCAGGTCATCTATTAAAAAGAAGGGAAAAACAACTATAAACCCAGCCGCCGTCGATATCAGGAATGTATTCAGAACAATATTTAAAGAATCCTTTGTAGAAGGCTTTCCTCTAACTTCAACTTCAGCTAGATGCTTTACCAGAAGCTGGTAAAATTCTTCTCTATTTTTCTTATTTACATTTCTCAGGATTGTATCGTCAAGCTCTTCTCTTACAAGGGAAATTGTGACCTCATTATTCTCAGGGAATTTTGAAGCTTTAATAATTTTGTTCTCAGTATTGGTAATGTACCGCTCTTCCCATGCATAAAATAAACCATCTGCAATTCCCCAGGCTACACAGCAGAAGAAAGCTGCATATACAATGGTTTGATAATACATTCCAGATAACGCATTATAATCACGAAGCGTGCTGGTAAATGTGATTGCAATTATCACTGCGTACATTATTTCAGCACTTGCCCAATACTTCCCAATGTAATCAGAGAGCCCCATAGTTAGAATATACTTTTTATTTTCTAGGTTTAATATATTTCCCTTCTGAGCCCATATAACTCTTTTTTTAAGAGTACGGATTGATTATTTTTTAGGAATAACCACTAATTAAGCAGCGAATCTTTGCGGTTTGATTTATTCAGTAGATAAAATAAAAATAAAAAAAATAGGATTAAAACTCAACCTTCGGAACCTCTCTTTCTGCCTGTGAAGTTTCGAACAGTTCTTTCTTCTGGAAACCGGTTAAAGCTGCAACAATATTTTTCGGGATTGTTTGAATACTGATATTGTACTTCATAACAGTAT
>CAZFNE010000435.1:0-2657 GCA_964520335.1 uncultured Methanosarcinales archaeon
GTTTTAATTAATGGAGCTTAAGCTCCATTTCATGACACAATTCCCCTTCGCTGCATATGTCTTCTACTTCTCTTAAGATTTGAAACCCGATTTTTTCGTACAGATTTATAGCTGGGGAGTTTTTTACATCAACATATAGGAAAATGGAAGAAATATTATTTATTTCCATTTCTTTAATTGTCTCTTTTAAAAGCTTTTTAGCAAATCCTTTTCGTCTAAAATTCTTGCTAATTGCAAGAGAATAGATTATAGCCTTTTTCCTGATCCCATAAAAGGACAGATCAGGTTTTACATAATAAATGCAGTATCCGACGATTTCATTTTGTGATTTGATAACGTAGAAGGTTTTCCTTAGTTTTTTTGAAAATCTTCTAATCCCATTTCTTCTATTATATTCAAACCCTTCATTCTGGACTCTGGTGATTTCAGGTAGAATCTCATCGTTTACAATCACAATGTCTTCTTTTTCTATTGATTTCCAGTCCCTTAAAAGTAAGACTCCAATACTATCCTTCACTATTCTTACCCCACTTATTATGTAAGTGTTTAGAGTTAGCTTAGTGTTTGTAGAACCCATGAGAAATCTCCTATCTAGTGAAGGAATTAGAAAATATTGGAAATCGCTTTTTAATTCATTTTTAAACTAAAATTTCCCCCAACCGAGCTGAGGTCTTTCTGCTTAAAATACTTCTCTAATCCAGACATTTGTTCTTTTCCAAAATCCAGGACATAGATATAAAAAAGCCTTTAACCTGGATTTCTGAAACCCCTATTAATACCTTTTAATAACTTAGATCTCGTATAATATGCAATACTCGTATAATATGCAATACTCGTATAATATGCAATACTCGTATAATATGCAATAATATTTTATTGTGCCTCAAATGCATAAATAGTAATCGTAGCACATACAGAATATGAGCAAGTTAATTATAATTAAAATTAAATAATTGAAAAAAGAAGGAAAAAAACCTGGTGATCGATTTGAAAAATAATTATAAGCTTTTTAAGAAAAAATTGCCCCCATTCAGAAAGCCCAGGAATAAATACTATTTTTTATATCAACCTCAGCTTCTGTTCTAAGTCTTGGATGCTCTAGGCGTTAGACGATTATACTCATATAGAAAAAATTATTCCTTGTCCGGAAAAAAGGCTAAACAATTCATTTTCTGTCTTAAAGCTACTATAAAGTATAAAAACCAGATAAAACCAGATAATCTTTAATATGGAAAATTTGGAAAAGCCTGGAAGAAGCCTTGAGAAACTATTGCTTTTATATCTCTTAACCAAGTAATCATAAAAATCTCAGGAATTCCCAAAAAGCTTATTAAAGGCAGAGTGCTATAGCGTGAAACGCTTTTACGCTGAAAGTTTAGAGCTTTAACAAATAGATGAATGTTCTTGCTTATCATTCAGTTAGTTTGAAGAAATATTTTAGTAGAGAGATGAGAATTCATGGCAGTTCAAAAAGGCGATTTCATAAAACTGAATTACACAGGTAGATTCGAAGACGGCAGAGTTTTCGACACAACAGATGAAGAGCTTGCAAAAAAAGAAGAAATCTTCAATGCTCAGGGCCTCTATGGAGGCGACGTTGTCATTATAGGGGCAGGGCACACTATTGAAGGCCTCGACGAAGATCTTGAAGGAAAAGAAGTTGGATACAAAGGGACAGTTTCAATTCCTCCGGAAAGGGGTTTTGGCCCAAGTAACCCTAAACTTATAGAGACCATTTCGATAACAAAACTTGAGGACAGAAATGTCCGTCCAGGCATGATTGTCGAAGTAGACGGCAAAAGAGGACTTGTAAACAGGGTTATTGGCAGGAGAGTAACTGTAGACTTCAACAGCCCGCTTGCAGGCAAGACAGTCAATTATGAGTATTCAATAGAAAAACTCCTGGAAGACGAGATTGAAAAGATCCAGGGCCTCCTTGCTCTCTATACAGGGCTCAGGAACATTGAAGTTGAAGTTGCCGACCAGGTTGCAAAAATCTATATCCCAACAGGCTTAACCTTCAACCAGCGCTGGTTAATGGCAAAGAACAGGGTAGCATCTGAGCTCTTTAAATATGCAGGCTTAAAAGAAATTCAGTTAGTCGAAAAACTCACAGCCGAACCTGAAGTTCAGGTGCCAGAAGAAGCAGAACCTGAGACTGAAACTGCTGCTGAAGAAGCACCAGCAGAGGGCTCAGAAGAAAGGACAGAACCTGAAGCCTGATTTTAAAATTACCTGATTTTAAGATTAAGCTTTAAATGATTTACAGAAAAGCGAAGA
Organism: uncultured Methanosarcinales archaeon; assembly: GCA_964520335.1. Taxonomy (GTDB): domain Archaea; phylum Halobacteriota; class Methanosarcinia; order Methanosarcinales; family Methanosarcinaceae; genus Methanosarcina. The sequence continues at coordinate 2,281 of CAZFNE010000435.1, forward strand.
GTTTTTCTCTTCGCAAATTTTATATACCATAATCTGGTTTTCTGTATACGTTTCCCAAATAGCCGGATTGACTGCATTATTCCTGCAATCTTGCAATTATGCAATGTTTTCCGGAAACAAGTGGATAAATTCTTACAACCTGCTGAGGTAGCCCAGCGGACTACGGCGCCGGTCTTGAAAACCGGTAGTGCTCACGCGCTACGGGAGTTCGAATCTCCCCCTCAGCGTTTCCAACCATTTCTACTAAAATAGCTGTTTTTTATTTTTTGATTTCTTATAATAATTTTTGATGAGTTACGGCATCCCCCAAAATAAAAATTTCAGTAAAATTAGACTTTTATTCCAAGTTTAGGAATATATTTCAGGTAATTTTCTTT
>CAZFNE010000436.1:0-2628 GCA_964520335.1 uncultured Methanosarcinales archaeon
GTTAGGAATTAATACCAGGATCTTCAGGAATCCTGGTTTCTGCAGAATTCTTTTGAGGTTTAGCTCGGGATTTCTCAAGAGCCTTTTTTTGCATTTTGTGTCTATTAAAAGCAATACTTATCTCTTTTTTAAGATCTATTTCATCAAAGGGTTTCAGGATATACCCAGCAGGTCCTGTTCTCCAGGCTCTCTCTATTACTTTATTATCAGTACATCCAGTAAGGTAAATTACGGGAATGTCGAATTTTATGATAATCTCTTTTGCAGCTTCTATTCCGTCCATATTTCCTTTTAGCATGATATCTATAAGTACGAGATCAGGAAAAGTACTTTCTGCCTTATTTACTGCATCTTCGCCAGAAGAAGCTACCCCCATAACTATATACCCCAAAGATTTTAACATTTTCTTAATACCCATTGCAACTATATATTCATCCTCTGCAATGAGGATTCTCTCTCCAGTCATTATAATGCAACACCCTATTTACCTATCACTCAAATTTTATGCCCTATTCTCCATATACAACCTATTGTAGTTTTTATATAAATTAATAAATAGAATTGTTTTTCCTGAAAGTTTAGCAAATAATTAAGATTCCTGAGAGCAATAGTATTTTATTTTCACTTCTCTAACATTTTAGAGAGAATTATTTATTAAATATTAAATCCGGGCCTTTTGTATCTTTTATGCGTATTTTTTTCATTGTGGAAATTATCATATTGCCAGATTCCAGTATCAAGATATTTCGTTAAGACAAATATCCCTGTTAATTCGTATAGAAATAAAACTATATAACCTGCCCCATATTGACTTTGCCCGGAAAAGAGAAATTTAAGTTAGCTTTTTCCATAACTCAGGATATGTGCCTTTTCTTAAGCTAAAGGATATTTTAATTCTTTTAAAAATTTTAATTAAAAATAAATGTAGTTTTTTAAAGGATTCAAAACGAGAAAACAAAAGAAGAAATTTTTAGTTATATTCATACTAGGAACAAAAGCAGCTTGTAATTTCCTGGAGAGATTTGTGCTGAATTAAGAGCCGTTAACTATCTAGAAAATAGCATGAAAATGTTAAAAGTTTCTTTTGATATTTCAATGCATAATTAGAAATGGCATATAATTTGTTATTTTTAAACTTAGTGATTTCAAGGATTTATTTATAAAATCTAAATAATATAGCCCAAATTTTTATAATTATTATTTCCCTTCCAGATCTGCTTCATTGGGTTTTCTTTTTTCTTTCCTGTATCGTTGAAGAGCAACTTCTATACTGCTGTAAAGATCTTTCTCATCAAAAGGTTTTATTATATAACCAAAGGGCTCAGTCTTCTTAGCTCTTTCAAGAATTTTACTATCTGAATAAGCAGTCAGATAAACAACAGGAACATCAAACCTTGAGGTAATCTCTTTTGCAGCTTCTACTCCATCCATGTTTCCTTTTAACATAATATCCATAAGCACGACATCAGGAAATGTACTTTCTGCTTTATTTATGGCATCTTCCCCCGAAGATGCTACTCCTGTAACCATATATCCCAAAGACTTTAGCATTTTCTTAATACCCATTGCAACTATATGTTCGTCTTCTACAATCAGGATCCTTCCTTCTGCCATTATTACACCTTTATCTATCTCTCATCGTTTTACGAAGCTAATCTCAAACTTTGTTCCCTTTGTTATATCAAGTTTTATGCTTCCTTCTAGCTGCTCTACAAGCGTGGTTACAAGTTGAAGCCCTAAAGAACTTGTATTTCTAAAATCCAGGTCTTTTGGAAGTCCTGTACCATTATCTCTTACTATAAGAGTCAATTTTTCTTCCCTGGGTTCTGGAATACAAGTAAGGTCATCTGTCTCTTTAGTTCTCATTCTTACAGTGTTGGTTTGAGGATTTTTATAGATTTGATCTTCTAAAGGAGCATCTAAAGGAGTATCTTTTTCATACGTGCCATTACTATATAATTCAATATAAATTTCGCCTTCCTCCTGGCTAACAAATGCATGTTTCAGAGAATTTGAAACGAGTTCGTTTATTATTATTCCCAGAGGAACTGCTGTGTCCATTCCCAAAAAGACATTTTCAACTTCGAGTTTTAGGCTTACCTTCCTGTTATCCAGGGAATACGACTGGAAAAGGTAATTTGCCAGGTTCTGGATATAATCTGCAAAGTCAACGCTTACCATATCTTCAGACTGGTAAAGTTTTTCATGCACTAAAGCCATTGATTTTACCCTGTGCTGGCTGTCCTTGAAGGCCTCTATTACATTTTCATCTGTGAAGTTGCCTGACTCCAGGTAAAGAAGCGTAGATATCACTTGCAGATTGTTCTTGATCCTGTGATGAATTTCCTTTTTCCTGATTTCCTCAATCTGGAGCAGGGCTTCTTCGGCTTTTTTGTGTTCGGTAATATCCAGAATAATTCCCTGCAGGTGCACTTCTCCATCAGGGCTTCTTTGAATAACCGTTCTTTCATCAACCCAGCGAACTTCTCCTGATTTGGTGAGAATCCTGTATTCCGAAGTATAATCGGAAAAACCTGCTTTCACATGCATATCCAGTTCAAGTTCCATGCTTTCAAGGTCATCAGGATGAACTATATCCCCATACAAAATCCTGTTGGAGGTAAAATC
>CAZFNE010000437.1:0-2626 GCA_964520335.1 uncultured Methanosarcinales archaeon
TCTGGAGTTTGTCCGAATGTATGAACTGAAAATTGCTTTGAGACAGGTCTTATCCAGAAGAAGGCAGACTTTTTTTGCAATCCTGGCAGTTGCCCTGGCTGTGGCTGTAATTACAGTAATGATGGCCATGCTTTCAGGATTCCAAAACGAGCTTGTTCAGTCGAGCATCGAAAATAATCCGGATATAGTGGTTTCGCCTGTTAATGCAGGAAATTCCGAAACCGGGGAAAATGGAGATTTTATCCACCTCTATCGATATATTTCAGGCGAAATATCGAAAAAACAGGGAGTTATAGCCGTATCTCCAAAGTACCTTGGCCAGGCTGCACTGGAGTATCGCGATAATGCAGAGGCGGTCTCCTTACAGGGAATCGAGCCTGAGGCTGAAGAAAAAGTAATGCGTGTAAGCAAGGATGTAGTAGCAGGAAACTTCTCTTCCCTGATCCATACAAGGCAGGGAATTTTACTTGGGGATAAGCTAGCAGAAAATCTTGAGGTTAAAGTAGGGGACAGGGTTGATGCGGTTTTTCCGGGCTCAAATAACACTTCTTTTAAAGTTATAGGGCTTGTGCACACTGGAACATCTGCTGACGAGGTTCTGGCTTATGCAAGGCTTGATTCGGTCCAGGATTTTTTCAACGAGCCAGGGGTTGTAAGCACAATAGGAGTCAGAATTTCAGACCCTTACCAGGCAGATGTTATTGCAAATTCAATTGAACAGGAAACAGGGCTAAATGCTGTGAGCTGGATAGAAACAAATGCAGAAATCCTGGATTTGCTTAACACCCAGCGGTTTTTTGTAAATATTTTTTATGCTTTGATTTATGCGATAGCGGGTTTTGGAATTGCAAATACCCTGATTACAATTGTTGCGCAGAGAAAAAGAGAAATTGGGATCTTAAAAGCTATGGGGGCTTCCCAGAAAAGCATAATGGTAATTTTTCTTTATCAGTCGGTAATCCTGGGGGCAATCGGGCTTATTTTAGGCACGGTTCTGGGCTATCTCACAACTATCGCCCTTCAGAGCTATAAAATTCAGGTTCCACAGGAAATGTATTTCGGGCTGCAAACCCTTCCGCTTGAAGTCGTGCCTCTTAATTTTGTATATGCCACTTTTTTTGCTTTTATAATCAATATAATCTCAGGCATTTATCCAGCACGTAAAGCTGCAAAGCTTGATCCCGTAGAAGCTATTGAAAGTGCTTAAATTTAGAATGCTTAAAGCATTTAATTTATCGAATAAGCAGAAGATAGAATTGAAAAATATATATAATAAATCCCCTGGAGCTCTTTGAGGATTTCAAGACTCCTGATGCTCTTTTCTATTCCTATTCCTATTCTTATGCAAAATAAATTCTCTCTGGTACGGCATCAAAAAATTTATTAAGATTCTCTCCAATAGGGTAATGTTTCAAAAGTCCTTGTAAAACAGGAAATAAAAGGAGGGAAAGGGTATGACATGGGTATTTGAGGAGTATTCTGATTTACCTGAAAAGTTTGGAAAGAAGTCTTATGAATTGGCATTGCTGGAAAGAGAATGCAGGAAAAAGAAAAGAGAATTCTACTGCCGGCATATTGCTCATGAGAAAGTAGATGAAAATCTTGTGCAACAGATTGAGGAATTAAATTCCAGAATATCCCAGTATCAACACAGTCTTATGAAAAGGCAGGAATATATACGGGAGATTTTAGAGGAATTCGACTCCCATCTGGATGAAATTGACCTGAAAGAGATTCAGGCTGCATTAAAATAAGTTGCTCCAGCTCCATCAGGTTTCCAGGAAAAAAAATAAAACCATTTAAACCTTTTAAATCCGATATTCCTTACTTTATTCTGGCTTTATTCTGGCATCAGTTTATCTTTATTCTAACTCCAATCTGGCTTCAAACTCCAGAAACCCAAATTTTTTGTGAAACCAGATTTTGAATAACTAGATAACAATTAAGATTTTAGATTTAAATTCTTAGCTTCTCTGAGGTGGGAAAGTACTTTAATCTACACGGAGTATTATTACCCGTATTATTAACTTGTTTTTAAACAGATACATAAATAATTTAATTCTATTGAGGGAACAGAATGGGAAACGAGGACTTTATCAGCGATCAGCAGCAAATAGAAGAGATTCTTTCAAAAGCAAATTTCATACACCTTGCCCTGGCAGATGGAGATACTCCGTATATTATTCCTATGTCATTCGGCTACAAAGACAACGTAATTTACCTGCATGGCTCTAAACGGGGCAAAAAAATCGATATCCTTAAGAAGAACCGCAAGGTTTGTTTTGAAGCTATGCTTGAGGGGGAAGTAATTCCCACGGAAGACATTTGCAAATATGATGTCAAGTATAGAAGTGTCATAGGAGAAGGCCAGGCTCAAATTCTTGAAGATTATAATGAAAAAATAGTAGGCCTTACCGTGTTATCAGAGCATTATGGGAAAAAGGGGCCGTTTGACTTTACAGAGGAAAAAGTCAACAGGGTTTCTATAATAAAAATCGATGTTCAGAGAATGACAGGAAAACAGCACGGTTTCGATTGATAAGATGATAGGTTGAAATGAAAAAATTATAAACTCAAAAACAGGGACTTTTCAGGCAATATCTATTAAATTCAATTTTTCTTTTTT
>CAZFNE010000438.1:0-2618 GCA_964520335.1 uncultured Methanosarcinales archaeon
ACAGTATAGATTCCTGCTGCAGAATAGGTATGCGTGGGATTCTGCTTTGTTGAATACGTCCCGTCTCCAAAGTCCCAGTTCCATTTAACTGTATTTTCCGATAAGTCTGTAAACTGCACAGGTACGTAAAGGAACACATAATCCGATGTAACATTATTACTGAAATTCGCTGAAGGATAAACTGGTTGTTCCGGGATGGAACCAATAAACTGCCCGAAAGCGCAGGGACTGTTTCCTGCACGCATTGTGGCTGTGACAGTGTTAGTTGCCGTATCAATTACGGAGACAGCATTGTAGAGCTGGATTGCGACATATGCCTTTTTTCCATCAGGGGTGACAGCAATTCCCATCGGGTTCGAGCCTACAGGTATCGTGGCTGTAATCTCGTTTGTTGCCGTGTCAATTACAGAGACAGTACTAAAATATTCGTCATTATTCGTCACATATACCTTTGTTCCCTCAGGGTTGACTGCAACTCCAAAAGGAGTTCCACCTACTTTTAATGTATCTGTGACCTTATCTGTTACAGTGTCAATTACAGAGATGCTCCTTCCTTCGGAGTTCACTACGTACACTTTAGTTCCATCTGGTGTAACCGCAATTCCCCTGGGGCCTTTTCCTGCAGATACCGTGCTTGTAACAGTTTTGGTGGCAGTGTCAATTATAGAGACAGTTTTATCCCCGTAATTTGTTACATATACTTTTTTTCCATTCGGGCTGACTGCGACTCCCACAGGAGATCTCCCTGTATTCACTGTGGCTGTAACGGTATTTTTGGCGGCGTCAATCACAGAGATACTGTTACTGATCAGATTTGCCACGTATACCTTTTTTCCATTCGGGCTTACTGCAACCCCCTGAGGGGAACTTCCTGCAGGCACAGTAGCTGTAACGGTATTTTTGGCGGTGTCAATTATTGATATGTCGTTGCTATGAACATTTGCCACGTATACCTTTGTTCCATCAGGATTAATTGCGACTCCAGCGGGGCCAGACCCTGCAGATATTGTGGCTGTAATCCTGTTTGTGCTTGTGTCAATTACTGAAATATTATTGCTGTCTTCATTTGGAATGTATGCAAAGGGAGAGGCACCTGCGATACTCACCAGCATTAAAAAAACAAGTGCTGTTATCCACAAAACTTTATTGAAGGTCTGCCCCCTAAACATTTTATTACGTTCCTCTCCTTTCATTTTGGACCCCTTAAAATGAATTATTTAATTTATAGAGTGTTTTGAAAAATCTTGAAACTTTTAAACTTTTAAACTGATATGTAGCAATTCATGAAGTTAGAATTCTTTTCGAGTTAAGCTGGTTATTACACTAAATACGGCTATAGAAATGACTAATAAATAAATTCCATATAACTATGTAAAATAATTGAAATATGAAAGATAATAATCTTTCTTTTGTTAACAATTTTAAAAACAGTAAATTTTCTCTTTATGGGACATAAGGCTCTTTAGAATCATCTGGAATAACGAATTTTCATTACTTTAAACGGAATAATATGATGGGTTTGTCTTTCTTTATTTTTCTTTTGTAGCTGATTTAAATAGGTCTTCCATAGAGCTGCAATTTTCCTATTGCAAGTTGTCCAGTAACACCTCAAATAATTTTATCTATACACTTACGCCACTGCTTATGGCTGTTTTCATCGAGTTTATTTCCTTTTAAGATAATGGAGATATTCGAATAATTCATAAAATTCCCCCAAAAATATGAAACGAGTATTCTCTACTAACAATTAAAAATCTCTAACTATTTTTAACAAATATAAAAAGCTTTAATTATATTTTGTATATTCTAAACTACAAACTTTATTTCCTCTCTTCCAAATTTTGCAGATCAGCGAAGAGCAAAACTATAAAAAGAAAGTAAAAACACATTCAGGCTGACTGCCTAATTTTCATTGGAAAGGGAGCCAGTAAATTGAGGATCAACCTTTGCTTTTGAAAAATTACAATAAACATAAAAGTTCCTAAAGCGATTAATTAGCAACATCAGATCCTGCTGTTTAGACCTGGTGAGAAGATATAAGAAGGATATAATATTGATGCCTCTGAGGAGTAATAATATTGAAATTTTTGCTGTTTGTATTTCTGTTCATGTGTCTGACTGGAACCGCGTTGGCAGTTGATATTCCGGCAGGATATGTATCTGGTTACAGTTTGAATTCATCGGGAATGACATATGTATTAAAGGGAAACATATTGGCAAACACAACCGCGTTTTCCGTAGAAGCAGATGATCTCGTTTTCGATGGCGATGGACATACAATAGATTGCGGATTAACTGGTGCTGGTATAGGGATAATAAGCAACAACCACAGTAACATCACTATAAAAAACGTAAATGTCATACAGCACAATTCGAGCACTTCTTCATATGGAATCCTCGCCAAAAACACAGCAAAGGTTCTAGTAATTAATTGTTCAGCATCAAGTATAGCAGGGTCCGGCGTATATGTTATTGGGTCCGCGGCAACAGTTGATAGATGCAGCGCATCGTCAATTAGCGGAAGATCATTGTATATAGCTGCTAACAATTCACATGTAACAAACTGTTCGGCGGTGTCTGACTCGAATTTCGCAATATGTTTTACAAATGCGAATAAT
>CAZFNE010000439.1:0-2594 GCA_964520335.1 uncultured Methanosarcinales archaeon
GAAGGATGTGGGCCACCTGCAATATAAATGGAATCAGTACCTGCATTCTTTACTTCAGTAAAGACTTTTGCTGCCTGGCGGGAAGCAAAGCTGTAGATCATGATTCCATCTAAAGGCTTATTTGTAAATTCGGCGTCGGGAAGTAAAGGGGAAAGTACTGCGAAGCTGTAAGAATTTTTCTTACTGTATCGAAAGTGAATATCCATTCTTTTCTCCTTATTTCGTTTTTCCAAAATCCAAAATTCGAAGTCTCATTAGGTAAGTTTCCGTAAAATAAATTCTCTTAATAAACTCTCTTAATAAATTCTTCTAATAAATTCTCTTTCAGGTGATGGGTTTAAAAGGTATTAAAGTAAAACAAAGCAGCCCGAGAATGAACATAATTATCCCGAGCAGGATTCGTTTTCTATCAAGCTGGATTTTATCCTGAAGAGGAGATGGATGTCCGGCTGCTGCAAAGGCCCAGAGTAAGAAGGCCCAAAAAATCCAGACCAGTCCATCTTCTTTAAGCCAATAGATCACATAAATTCCTAAAAGGAAAAGTATGCGAGGCATTAAAAACGAAATTGTTTCAGCCCTTTTCCCGAGCATGGCTCTGAGCACATGTCCTCCATCAAGCTGGCCTGCAGGAAGAAGGTTCAGGAGAGTCATAAACATTCCTACCCAGCCTGCAAAAGCAACAGGATGTAAGTTTCCTTCTACGCCTCCAGTAAATCTCTGAATTATCATAAAAAGAGGAGGAATTCCTAAATCAAACATTAACGAATTAGACAAAGGCTTGATTTCAGGAGCTTTGAGATTCAGTCCTATAAAAGTAACAGCTATTGATACCAGCAGTCCAACAAGCGGGCCAGCAATTCCTACATCAAAAAGGGCTTTTCTGCTTGGAACAGGCCCCTTGTAGTGAATTATTGCCCCCATCGTACCTATAAAAGTCGGAAATGGAATAAAATAAGGTAAGGAAGTTTTAATTCCATGATATCTGGCCATTACATAATGAGCCATTTCGTGAGAGCCCAGAATCGACATCATTGCAAGCGTAAAAGGCAGGCCTTTAATAAGCTGGGAAGGATCACTATTAAGGTTAACTCCAAACATCCAGGCTCCACAAACCATAGTGGTGAAAAATGTTGCTATAAAAAGAAAAAAATTTACCCATATCTTCTCTTTTGGTTTTTTCTCAGGGGCAACTGTCAGGATATATTCGCCAAATTCGTGCTTAAGGCTTCCTCCTAACTCAAATTCCTGAAAAGGAACTAGAAGTTCTCCTATAACGTCCCCAGTATTAATTTTGGGAGTTCCGTAAAAGTAGAGTATGTCCCCTGAATTTTGAATTTCGTATATGTCAAATACTCTGATTATATAAGGATATAAACGAGAGATTAACTCCTCAGTACTGAGTCTTTCCCTGTCTTTTTCTCCTTCTTTATCTTCGTTCATCTTGGAGTTCACGTCTTGAAGCTAGGATTTTATCTGATTTACCGGCTTTATTCTACTTTTATGTACGATTTACTATTTGTAAACAACTTCTGTTTAATTTCGGAACTATTTTTCTAATTATTTTCTATGTCCGAGTAATTTTCTCCAATAAGTTCTATGTATCCCTCACTTCCATTTACAAGCACCATATCCCCGTCTTTCAGGATTTCATAAGGATTTTGCTCAAGTTTGTCAACAAGTGGAATTTTGGAAATAATAGCTCCCACTGCGACTATTGGTTCGGTTTCCAGATTTATAATTGCTGCTGGGGAAACTCCGTTTTTTTTCAGCTGATACATAACATAAGAACCAACTGTAGAACCTTTTCCGTGGGGAAAAACGAGAACTTTATCTTTAATGGATTTTCCAGCAAGAGAATGCTTTTCTTCAATTACTATGCCAGTCTCAGGATCCACACTTCCAAGAAATGAAATGGGATCTCTGGAAAGCAGCACCTCTCCTTTTGCACATCCTCTTGAAATTGTCCTGCCTTTAAATTTAATAGGAACCCACTCCTTGGCCTTTCTTCTTTTTCTCAAGTGCCTCTTCAATACAGGCCTCTAGGTTTCCATAAACAACCTCAGCTCCACACATTCCTGGGACGTATGCAAAAGCCTTCCCTGAGTTTACCATAACACAGGAATAGCTGTTTGTGGCTGGAGACACAACCATACAGGTATCACAAACAACTTTTGCGCCGCTTTGTTCTATAATTCGAATATATTCAGGGTATCGGTTTGCGAGTTCTCGCGAAGTAAAAATCCAGATATCTTTTGAAACTGTTTTCCCGTCAAGCAGTCCAGCAATCATTTCAAGCTCAGCAGCAGAGCAGTGAGGACACCCTATTGTGATTAGGTCAGGTTCTTCAGGCACTTTTTTCCTGCTTTCATATACTTCTTCAAGTTGAGTTCTTTCAATGTTAATTTTCTCTTCTGGAACTTTAAAATCTAAATTAACAGAATCGGGAGTAATTCCCTTCACATGATAAAGGGCAACTGCCCCTGAGGCCGCCATTGCTGCCCCCAAAGCCTTTAATTCTTCAGGCTCTGGCTTATCTTTAAGGTAAAAGAGGGGAATTTTGTTTCCAACGAGTTTGCCTATTACATATCCAAGCG
>CAZFNE010000440.1:0-728 GCA_964520335.1 uncultured Methanosarcinales archaeon
TTATTGACGATACTCTTCTTATCGGTAGTGATACTATCCTTGAAGGGGATTCGAATGCAGTGGTAAAACTGGTTAATAATGCGGGCTGGACTTCAATGAAACCACTGATCCAGCAAATGAACAGCTTAGGGAATAATAACATTGTAGTAAGGGGGTTCGAAGTTAACGTGAACCATGATGGGAATTCTAATGTTTCTAAAGGTAAGGGATACTATAATGTAATGTACTTCATCCACTGCAATAATGTGAAAGTATACAATATGTATATGCATGATGGACACGGAGACGGGTTGAGGATAAAATACGGTGAAAACGTTCGTTTTTACAATAACAGAATTTCCAAACTTGGACATGATGGTCTGTTTGCAAGTGAGTGTAAGAATGTGGAAGCCTGGAACAATAAAATAGTCTGCAGGACCAATAGTGGAATCAGAGTATGGAATTCTAACAAAGTAAAAATACATGATAATGTAATTGACTCTTTATATTACCAATGTACAGGCGGACCAGGTATTCAAATCGAGAAGTCTGCAGGTCCTATAGATGACGTTAACATATATAATAATACATTGCATGATACTTATGGGCCTGGAATCTGGATTTTCAACTACGATACTTCTTCTACCAAAGAACAGGGAAAAAATGTCCGCATTCATCATAACGTTTTCTACAACACAGGCACTAATACCGGAATTACCTGGACTGGGGGTATTGTAGCTAGTGGATTC
>CAZFNE010000440.1:738-2594 GCA_964520335.1 uncultured Methanosarcinales archaeon
AGAAAATAATGTCTTTGACGGTGCATACCATGCTGCTATTGTTCACATGTATCCAGAAAGTTATTCTCCAAATTACTCGTCAAAGCCTGGATACAATACTACTGTCCGCAACAATATAATTGTAAACGCTCAAAAGCGTATAAAGAACCCGAGTGGGACAGGGTATGGTATGATTAATTATCTGACTAAAACACATGCCTTTGTAATTAAATATAATTGCCTTTACAATAACTCAGGAGGTAGATATAAAAACTGCACCTCGACAACTGATATTTACGTAAATCCACTATTTGCAAACCAGAAAAGTCATGATTACCACCTTAAATCAATAGGTGGAAGATGGAATGGAAAAACTTGGGTTAAAGATAACGTGAGTTCTCCATGCATTGATGCTGGTTATCCGAGTTCTAACTATTCTAAAGAACCTGAGGACAATGGAGACAGGATCAACATAGGAAGATATGGGAACACGATATATGCATCAAAGCATTAATGTGCGATGCTTTATTGCTCCTCTTCTCAATAATTATAAAGAATTTAGGTTGCGATAGTAAACTAACATCAATGAAATTATCCGACCTATTATGAGAGAAGCATGTCACATATACGCCATTGAGAATCACAGATGGGATGGAGTTGCAAGAAAAATCTGTACACATGCAACGACATCATTTGATAGTATTCTTTAATGATAGTGGTATATATTGTACAAAGGTAAATGCTAAGCTTTATACCATTCGGCTTTGTATAAGATCTATTTGAATCAACTGCAAAGCCTGAATATAAACAGGTAAAAACATCAGACATCAGCTCAAGTTAATGAAAATTTGCTAATTAGAGGATGTCTGTAGAGCCTACAGTTGTTATTTTAGAATTCCAAGTCCATTTTCTTTTTTTATCTCTTGACAATACTTCTTGTTAACAATAATTCTATAGATCTATTTACGTTTTCAAATTATCAGAACCGACGCTTCTGGTATGAGGAATAAATTTTTCGAGTAAATAGAACTAAAACTGCTCTGAATAAGATCTTTGTATTGTGCTTACTTTTTAATAAATCTAATAAATCTTTTCTAACCTGATTCTTTGTCTAAATGCTCGCCAACTATGTCTAAAAATTCTAACAACTGTGTAAAAATTTAAAAACATTGCGCAAATACTTTTATAACATGTCGCTCTAAATTATAACGTCGACTATAGAAAATTTAATAGTATGTTAGGTATCAGTTTATTCCTCATGTTTCGCGGGGGGATTAGCGTAAATTCGAGGAATTGGTCTGAAAAAAAGGGGGATTATTCTAAGGTCCTTTATCTACTGTGTTTAATAGGTTTCAGTAGCCTTTGCTGTGAATAATTTCTCCCGGAATTTCTATAGCCTTGAATTTTGGAGAGTGGATACTATTTGAAAAATTTTGTTCGATATTCGGAACACAGAGTAAGAAATCTGATGAGATATTCAGCACACAGTCATAATTTTTCTAGGCAACTGTGTACCTCACTGCCTGTTCTTACTCTGCCAACATATGGATAAATATTATACAATTTCTAGGTGATATAGATGTTAATAAGAAAATTAGGGGTCTTTCTCCTGGTAAGTTGTCTTATTTTTGCGAGCGCTCCGACTGCTTCATGCAGAAGTGCCGCACCGACTGTTTATGTTGCAGGAGATGGGAGTGGAGATTTTAATTGCGATGGAAAAGATGATCACGTGCAGATTAACCAGGCCCTGAAGTTTGTGGCAGACAACTCAAAATATACGACTGTTCACCTCAAAGGGCCTTTTACGTATGTTATTGACGACACTCTTCTTATCGGTAGTGACACTATCCTTGAAGGGGATTCGACTGCTGTAATCA
>CAZFNE010000441.1:0-2582 GCA_964520335.1 uncultured Methanosarcinales archaeon
GGTTTGAGATCCAAAGAATAAAAACAGGTATTACATGGTTTGAATTAAAAATGAGCATTACAAGAAATGCTATTAATAAATTTATAAGAAATCCAATCTATTCATTAGCATAAAAATGTAAAAAATTCAAAAGTTGACTGCAAAGCAGGCAACTGCGTAAGTCCTATACTAAAAAAGCTACTTTTTCATAATACTTAATTTTTATTTATACCAGTGTCGTATTTATATTCATACAGCTATTATATTCTTTGAAACCTGTACTCTGTTATCACTTTCTGAATAAACTCTAAGAGGACATTTTTAATTCAATACCTTTCTACATGTGGTATAGGAAATTGTTGATTTTGAATCCAGATCGTAATTTATTATATAGGACTTACTCTCCCTCTATGTAAAATCAAATATATTAGACATTAGGCAGTTAAAAAATACATTTTAGGCATTTGGCGATTTAATGCTACCATATTTCAGGCCAAATGTGTAAGTACGACCGCACTGTAGAATCAAATCTAATTTCAAGACATGTTATAACGCATGCGTCCCTAAGAAATACATATGGAGCTTTATTCTAAGTGCCAACGCTAAAATAATAAATTATTCCTCTAAACCCATAATATAGGCCGATAACAAGTTTTACTGCCAACTTGAATGGGCTTTATTATGTCCCTAGTAATATATCTTAATTTATAATAGTCAATTTCAGTTAAATGATAAACCATTTTTGCAGAATTCTTTGCAAGCTGGCCAATGATAATATTCTCTCGCAGGTGTTTAAACGTGTATTTATTTTTCTAATCAGATATTATATAATTCAAATTATCCCATATACAAAAAACTCGTATGCCTGGTAAAAGCAGATATGAAAAGTACATAGTATTCGAGATTGGGCTAAGGTTTTTAAATATAGTTACCTAAATATTAATAAGTGAAAATGTATTTATTAATATTATTATGTGTATAAAATACGTGAACGTGTGTTATTAATTTGCAAATTTCTATTCGATGTGTATAACTAACTGAAAAATCGCCTCTGACGTACAAATTTCGGCGCAAACACATTTCTTGTAACCATGAAAGTTTGGACATAAGATTGAAGATCAAACCATAGAAACAATAATATCATAAATTAACAGGTTTTTATTGAATATCATTAAAAAGATCCCGATATTATAATGTATAAGGACTAAGTTTTTCATCAATATAATTTTAAGCAGGTAAAAATGAAAGGCCGATGGATAAACAGATTAATCTGTAGAATTTTTGGACACGATTTGTATGTGGCAAAAACATTTTCACCAGACACGGTACAAGTAAGATGTAAAATGTGTGGCCAACGATTTGACAGTGATGGTAAATTTAAAGAACCAGTTGAAGAATAATTAAAATTCTCTGGCAGCCTGCCGTATCGCCAACCAATTGTAATCATCCAAAGGGTCCAAAGTTGCGTTCTATTCTTTATAAATAAATTTTTTGAAACGGGATAGATCTAAATTCTTGGGGAATTGACTTTTAATATTCTCAATGTATGACTTATTGCCTTTTCACTCTTGCTCTAAATAAAAGCTGTAGACACTTTCATATTTAAATATCGTAGTTTTCAACCACTATTTAAACCGATTTTTTCCGTGAAATTTTTTCCCTGCGAATTCTCTGACTGAAATATACTATAATCTGTGATTTGAATAAAGTTTAAATTTGTTGCTAAACGTAGAATATTAAAATTTATATGATAAATAATAAAAAGTGGTTGTGGAAGGTGGGATATGAGGGTAACGTAGATGTTTATATGTATAATCTCTCGACTTTAAAGGAAACCCAGATTTTTTGCAAATTCAACGTGTTCCAGTCCTTCTATTTATGGATATCGGATAATATGGGCTGAAGAACACGATGGGAATGGTGATATCTATACGTTTTCGGTTCAGGAGAGAATCTAACTTTTGGAGCTGAGAAACAGGCTGAAGATACAGAGAAAAATATAGAGAAGAAAGCCCGACCTGGATTTGAAACGTTTGGTGCTATAGTGTGTTTTCCTAGTATATCCTTGTGGTGCAGGAAATAAAAAAGTAAATGAAATCAGAATTGAAATTTTATGAGAGTAGGAATTATTGATTAATATAAAAATATAACTTCCATTAATAAAAATAAAGAAATAAAAATAAAAGAAGAAATTTAATATAACTAATTTTGTTATTTTAACGTTTAACTTTTAGCTAAGCCCCTTTATTTCTCTACCTTATAAGCAATTTCCCCATTTACTAAAACCATTTCAGATGTTGAAAATGTGTCAAATGGGTGCCCATTCATAATAACAATATCAGCATCTTTTCCTTTTTCAATACTTCCAACCCTGTGATCTATGCCAAGTATTTTTGCTGGATTTATGGTTATAGCCTTTAGGGCTTCGTATTCGTCCATCCCATCTTTAACGGATAAAGCTGCACACAAAACAAGATATTGAATTGGAATTATAGGATGGTCCGTCATTATTGCAACCATTATCCCGTTTTTTGCCAGAAGGCCTGGATTTTTAAAGCTCAGGTTTTTAAGTTCGATTTTTGTCCTTCCAGCAAGATTCGGCC
>CAZFNE010000442.1:0-2574 GCA_964520335.1 uncultured Methanosarcinales archaeon
TTTCCATACTTATTGGAGGTAATATTCGAGGTCTTACAAGGACTTTTACTACTGCCATTTCCCTTGAAACATCCAGAGGGAATCTGGTGCTTTCAATAGCTCTGGGATTTATCCTTCTCTCCCTGGCCTTGATAATTAATTTCTTGTTGAATTACGTACAGGGCAAAGATTAATGCAATGAACAATTAGGTGTAAGAGCGGTTAGGTGTGATAATGTATATAGTCGAATTAGAAGAGGTTTACAAAAATTATGAAAACCTCCAGGTTCTCAAGGATATTACCGCCCGAATAAAAAAAGGGACCAGTACTGCTCTAGTTGGGCCTACTGGGTCTGGGAAAACAGTCCTGCTAAGGCTAATTGATTTATTGGAAAAACCTTCTTCCGGAACTATATATTTCGAAGGCACCGATGCTAATGAATCTGATAATACGCGGCTGGAGGTAAGAAGACAAATTGGAATGGTTTTTCAAAAGCCGCTTGCTTTCAAGGCCAACGTTTATGAAAATATTGCTTATGGTTTGAAGATCAGAGGGAAAAAAGAAAATATGAATCAAAGGATCAAAGAACTCCTTGAATTAATCGGGCTTTCAGGTTATGAAAATAGAAATGCGCTTAAATTATCAGGTGGGGAGACTCAAAGGCTTGCGCTTGCACGGGCTATGATTACAGAGCCTGAATTATTGTTGCTTGATGAGCCTACTGCAAATCTCGATCCTCTGTCTAAGAAAAAATTGGAAGAGTTAATTCTAAAAATTAATCGTGAATCTGAAACAACTATTTTAATGACTACTCATGACCTTTTACAGGGCCAGAGACTTGCAAATCAGATGATTATCCTTAATAACGGCCAGATTTTGCAATCCGGGACAGCTGATAAGGTCTTTAGAAAACCGATAAATAAATTTGTGGCGGATTTTGTTGGTATTGAAAATGTAATGGCTGGGGAGATTGAGGGCAGTTTGGACAGTATGGACAGTCTGGCGAAAATTAAAACAGATTTCATAACTCTATTTGCGTTAACAAACAAAAAAGGTAAAGTTAATTTCGTGGTACGCCCTGATGAAATAACGATATCCAGGGAAAAAGTGCAAACAAGTGCTAGAAATACAATTCAGGGAAAAGTTAATGAAATAATCGATACCGGCTCGCTTATAAAATTACTTGTAGACACAGGGGAATTATTTACTGTTTTTATAACCCGAGAATCTCTTAATGAACTCAATATTTCCATAGGAACGAGTGTTTGGTTATATTTTAAAGCATCTGCTGTTCACGTATTTTAATCAGGATATTTTAATTCGTGCGGATGTTTTCTCATGTTATTGTTAAACCTTTGGTTGTCTTCTGTAAACACTTTTTGGTTCCAGGCTCATTGCTCAAAATCTTCCCAATCATAATTTTAAACCTTTTACCAATATATTATTAACCGGCGGTACGATATACAATCTAAGATGTGGCAGGAATTAGCAAAATACGGGCGCAAATTAGTTGAACATGGGCTTGTCGAATCTAACTTTGGGAATATAAGCGTGCGAGCTGGTGATACTATACTTATTACCCGTACAGGATCTGCGCTTGATGAAATTACAGAAAACAGCGTAGTTGAAGTAAAAGTCGAGGACATATGTTCCCTCGATATAATTGCATCTTCTGAGACCATTGTGCACAGGCAAATCTATCAGCAAACTTCTGCGCTTGCAATTATTCATGCCCACTGCCTGTATTCTGTTGTTGAATCTTTACTTACAGGCCCGGATGGAGAAATTATGCCTGTAGATAGCGAAGGGCAGTATTTTTTAGGGAAAATTCCCGTTGTTGGGGGAGGGATTGGAAGCTCTGAACTTGCCTGCAATCTGGCAAATGCCCTTTCAGGACACAGAGGTGCTGTAGTATACAGCCACGGGACTTTTGCGGTAGGAAGAACACTTGCAGACGCATATATCGTAACTACGCAGATTGAACATTCTTGCAAAGTAAAGTATCTGTACGAGTGTATAGCAGAAAAAGCAAATAAATGAAATTCTTTATTTAATAAATTAGTACAAATATATGGCCTTAAGTATAAATATAAAAACTGGTAAATACAGAAACAAAAAGACTATTCACTGTCTTAAATCAAAAATGAGGTTTACTACCTGTTTTTGGAGTATTTCTATTAACATATAAATCAAAACCCCGAGTACCATGACATTTAATACCCTGAGGCCTTTTGCCACAAAAGTTATCGACCCTCTGGCAGACTTTTTCGTGAAGTATGAGGTTTCTCCTGATACTGTTTCCATTATTTCTCTTATCTGTGCTTTTTTCGCAGGACTCTGTTTTTACTTCTCTCCTTCATCCAGAGAACTTATTCTTCTTGCAGGAATTCTCGTGGTGCTTAATTCCGTATTTGATGCTCTTGATGGGGTCATTGCGCGTAAATCCAACAGGGCTACTGCAAGAGGAGATTTTTTAGATCATGTCATTGACCGTTATTCAGATATTTTTATTTTCTGCAGTATTTTTTTTGCAGGTTATTTGCCCTGGCAAATAGGGGTAATAGCAATTGTAGGTATACAGCTTACAAGTTATCT
>CAZFNE010000443.1:0-2567 GCA_964520335.1 uncultured Methanosarcinales archaeon
TTTTTATACAAGAGCTCTTGAAATTCAGGATAAGTTTTTAAGCCCTGAAAATCTGGGAGCAATAAGGACCCGGAACCGGGAAGCTTTTTTCTATAAGGGAATGGAAAAACCTGAACATGCAGAAGAATATTTCACAAAAGCTCTTCAGATGCTTGAAGAGCTTGAGAAGAATGCCCCAGGTTCTCGAAATCTCTTAACATATAAAGCCGGGACCCTGAACAATCTTGGAGTTTTGCTTTCGGAAATGGGAAAACTTGAAGAAGCTGAAGAGGTTTATGGGCAGGCTCTAAAAGTACAGGAAATAGTTTACGGCCCTGAGCACCCTCAAATAGCGCAAACTTTAAACAATCTTGCCTTGCTTTATTTCCAGACTACCCGCTATGAAAAAGCCTTAATTCTTTATACCCGGTCCCTTGAAATAATGGAGAAATTCGGGAAGACCGAGCATACTGGCTTTGCCACAACCCTGAACAATCTTGCTGGAGTTTATGTACATAAAGGCCGCTATGAAAAAGCCCTTGAACTTTACCGCCGAGCCCTTGAAACTAGAGAAAGGCTTCTTGGGCCGGACCATCCTGATGTTGCCAAGGTCTTAAATAACCTCGGGGAACTGTACAGGATTCTTGGCTCCCAAAAAGAAGCCCTTCCCCTGTATACCCGCGCCCTCGAAATTTACGAAAAAACTTATGGCCCGTCTCATCCCGATGTAGGGACTACCCTCAATAACCTTGCAGGGCTTTACGAAAGCATGGGAGAATTTGAGACTGCAACTGAGCTTTATGAAAAAGCCCTGAATATAATTGAAAAAGAGTACGGCCCGGAACATCCTTATTTCAAGATTACAAGGAACAATCTGATTGGACTTTATGAGAAAATCGAACGAAGCTGGAGAAGATGAAATTTAGGTTATTCATTTGCTAAAGCGGAATTAGTCTTACGTGCCTGAACCTGGCTGACTTTTTCCCACATTTCTTATCACACTTTTTTATTTCTTTTATTTCTCTTGAAGCCAA
Source organism: uncultured Methanosarcinales archaeon (assembly GCA_964520335.1). GTDB lineage: Archaea > Halobacteriota > Methanosarcinia > Methanosarcinales > Methanosarcinaceae > Methanosarcina. The sequence goes on from CAZFNE010000443.1 coordinate 1,014, forward strand.
TATTTCTTGAAAATCTTGAAATATAGCTTTTTTCAGGCTTTTTAGAAAAAACTAAAATGCTTTAATTTTTATAATATCCTGGCTAAAAAAATCTTATTGCATTATTAATAAAGGCATTTTCAAAACAAATTGAAATTAAAAACCTTCTTCTAAAAATGCAAAAGTATTGGAGGGAATAAATGTCAGAATTACAGGTGCCTTCAGAAATGGAAAGGCCAGCAGAAGAAAACTTTTCTCCTGCACTGGAATATAGAGAGCAGGGAAAAGCCTTAAGAGAGAAAGTGCCAAGAAACAGTCATAACGTGTTAAATTTACCTGAAACTCGGCCTAGCCCAATAACTTTACTTCAGGCACAGGATAAAGAGCGAGTCAAACAGCTTTTGCCCATCAAGTATGGGCGCATGCTTGTATCTCCTTTCACATTTTTTCGAGGCTCAGCGGCCATAATGGCTTATGACCTGGCTTTAACACCTGTAACCGGGCTACAGGCCCAGCTTTGTGGGGATGCTCACCTTTCGAATTTCGGGATTTTTGCAACTCCCGAGAGAAAGCTGGTTTTTGACATTAATGATTTTGATGAGACTCATCCTGGCCCCTGGGAATGGGACTTAAAACGCCTTGCAACAAGTGCTGTGCTTGCAGGAAGAGAAAATGGCTTTCGGGATGAAGTAAACAGGAATTTAGCAAGGACAGTCAGCTTTTATTACCGGAAGGCAATGGCAGACTTTGCTCAAGCGGCTTTTCTTGATGTCTGGTATTACCAGGTGGAAATAGAAGAGCTCCTCAAAATTCTCAAAAACTCCTCACACGAAGTTAAAACCAAAATCCGAAACACTGCCAATAAAGCTCGAAAACATACCCAGGCCCAAACCCTGGAAGAATTGACTGAAGTTATTAAGGGCCGACGCCGGATACGAAATAATCCTCCTCTTCTGACCCGGTTAACCGAACTAATGACTAAAGAAGAACAGGCATGGGTTACAAAGGAAAAAAGGGCTGAAAAATTATTGGATGATTATATAAATAGTTTGCCAGATGAAAGGCGCGGGCTGCTTTCTCACTTCAGAATTGCTGATGGAGCCTTTAAAGTAGGAGGTATAGGCAGCGTAGGAACAAGATGCCTGATTTTCCTGCTAGAAGGGAACTTAAAAGACGAAGCTTTAATTTTACAGCTTAAAGAGTCAAATCAATCAGTTCTTGAACCATATGTTGAAAAAAAGAATTATCTTAATCATGCCCAGCGTGTGGTTATTGGACAGAAATTAATTCAAGCAAATAGCGACATTTTTCTCGGCTGGCATGAAAGTGCGCTTACAAAGACACCATACTACTGGCGCCAGTTAAAAGATATGAAGGGCTCATTCGACCTTGCTTCTCTAAATGAAAATGAGATGGAAACCTACCTCAGAGTTTGCAGTATCTGCCTTGCAAGAGCTCATGCACGAACCGGGAATTCAGCCGCTATTGCAGGTTACATAGGAAAAAATGACACATTTGTTGATGCTGTAACTGATTTTGCTCAGGCTTATGCAGACCAGACAGAAAGAGATTATG
>CAZFNE010000444.1:0-2552 GCA_964520335.1 uncultured Methanosarcinales archaeon
ATGTTTCTTCCGTGCTTCTGTTTTCAGTGGTTATAGCTTTTGATTAGGCTTTTTTTCAAGAGATTATTCTCTATTATAAAATCTAAAACTCCAACGGTGGAGCAGTTACTCTTCAAGACAGCGATCAACCAATAAAAATAATATTGAGCTATACAAAGCAAGATTAGAAACTTACCTGCCCGAGATGACTAGAGGTTGGGATTTGTAAAGTAATATGTTGTGAATTTCCCTTTGTTCCATCAAAGCATAATCTAAAAGAGTGCATCATTTACTAGGAATAAAGCAGACATATTTTATTGACCACGATAACGATAGATAATGTGTGCACCTTGACCAGAAGATGTGTCGTTCACGATGTGCTAACAAGATTATTTGCTATATCGTGGCTTTAATTGTCAGGCTAACGAGAAATCGTATGTGTAGCTAATATGATAAGGAAATAATTAACTCTGCACCGATTGAAGAGACCTATAAGAAAGTTAGAATATCTTACATATTTCAATCTAATGGGATCAAAGAGTGAAATATTAACACTATAACCGATTTTTGATGTGGATGTTGAAATCAAATTTGAAATTAATGGGGATACTATATGACTGAAAGAATGCAAGCTACCAAAATATCTGAAAATAAAAAAGAAGCTACGACTTCTAAAAGGCACAAGGCTACGCGCATGCCATCGATAGATTCGCCGATTGAACAAATATTATTTCTTCAAAGAACTGTAGGCAACCAGGCAATTCAGAGGCTTATAAAATCAGGTACTTTGCAAGCTAAACTTAGAATAAGTCAGCCCAATGATATATATGAGCAAGAAGCTGACAGAATAGCAGAACAAATAATGTCCCAGCATGAGTCATTAACGGCAAGTCAGAAAAAGCAACAGGATATCAGTATCTCTCCAGTTTCCGTTCAAAAAGTAATTCAAAAACAGGAGACAAGCTTTCCAGATGATGCTGAAGAGAGGTTAAAAGATGAAAAGGATCTCCAGCGTAAAGGAGACGAATCGCCTGCCGACATATCAGGAATAGAACATCGACTTAACGCGCTAGCAGGGACAGGGCTGCCGCTTCCTGAAGCGGTGAGAACACAAATGGAAGAAAGTTTTGGCGTTAGTTTTGACCGTGTACATATACATACGGATGACGAAGCAGCACAAATAAGTCGTTCACTAGGTGCAGAAGCTTTCACCTATGACAACAACATTTACTTTGCGGCAAATAGATACGATCCTGCGACTAGAAATGGCGTCGGACTAATAGCGCATGAATTGGTACATACATTGCAACAGACAGGGATCCAGCAGAAGACAATTCAGCGACGAGGTGGTGCTAAGGTTGGGGAATTATCGATTTGCACCAATGTGGTTAACACGTCATTTTTAGCTGGACATGCCTGGTTGTCATACACTCCTATTGGTGGATCTAAGACTACTTACGGAACATGGGGCAATAAAACGCCAATAGGATTACATCGTGATGAAGAGCTAGCAGCTTTTCCAGCTGCAGAACGAAAAACTGACATAGATGCTGGTGACTACTCAACCTTAAGTAGTTTCGTTATTGCTAATAATGCCTGGGGGTATATGAACAACTGTGCCTCTTTTGCCGCTAGAGCTTGGAATGCAGTAACAGGCGAGTTACTAACTTATACCAACTCACTGGGCATTCCAAACCCGAGCTCACTAGGGGCAGGAATAGTAGCCGCTAATGGGAGCACAAAAGGCATACTTCCGACAACTGCTCCACTCACAGGGCCGTCCTCATCCGGTGGCTCGTCTGCTGGTTCTTCGGTAGGCTCGTCCGGTGTCTCGTCTGCTGGTTCGTCTGGGGATTCATCGGGAAGTTCCTTAGGTACCCTTTAGACAAAGCTAAAAATTATTATGTCAGAGATATTGCGAACAGGAAGCTTACTTAATAGCCGCGCAGCTATTGAGGATATCAGATCTTGTTTTATTTAGCAAAAGTGTTCTAGAAAAAGAGCTTCTCTAAATATTTTGATTTCTGACCGTTACCCTGTAGAAATTCAAAGTGTCATTGATATTTCAGAAGAAAGCTTTATGAAAAATCTCAGGGTATACGTAAAGACTCTTCATCATTATATAAGGAGCTTAAAGTTACTTTAATCTCTCTAAAGGCGAAAATTTTGTACTTTATAGTATAATGGAAGGCTCAGGTGAAAATTATTGTCTGAATCAATAGCATAAAATCCGTTTATAAGTCAAGACCTTTATTGGAGGGCAGATTCTTGGGGGGTTGATTCTTAAAGTCTCTGATCCAGTGAAATGTGATACTGGAAACCCATCTCAATAGAGTTTTGGTCCTTAGTTCAAAAAACTAAATTAAAGATTTAGAATTGATATTTTTGAGATCTTCAGGCTTTAGATTAAGATTATGAAAATAGAAAGTGGATTTTGCTACCTTGAATGAAGAATTTAATTTATTAAGTGTAATTTGATTTTGCATGAATTGAAAATATTTATGCAGATGCTACTTTCAAATTGATATTTACTTTTTTATGGTTGCTTTAAAACGGAAAAATGTTTTCAACCT
>CAZFNE010000445.1:0-2545 GCA_964520335.1 uncultured Methanosarcinales archaeon
GTCATATTTCCGGTCATGTTTTCCATCAAGGATGCATTAAAGGCAAGGCCAGTTGCATTGAGAGCTCCTAAATCAGTGAGGTTATCCACCTGGTAAGTCTGAGTTGAATTCTCAGGCATAAAAGTGAAGTTTCCTTGAGTTAAGTTTACAGTGTTATTGTAGAGCACTGTAAGGTTTTGGCTTGTCTGATTACCAGTCTGGTTACCCCCAGTCATATTTCCGGCTGACTGGTTACCTACAGGCGGCATTCCTCCTGTTTGATTATTTCCAGTTTGGTTCCCATTTGTCTGGTTACCACTCTGATTACCGGTTTGGTTACCAGCAAGAGGTATAATGTTGACTGTTATGTTAACAACATAACTAGCATTCTCGACTGCAACTCTTCCACCTGTGCTGTTTGTATACCAGAAACTGAGGTTGGTCCCGTTACTTACATTGTTTAGGCCAAAGTCTCTATTGGCCTGAGTGCCATTAATGTAAGTGAACCACTTCTCGCCAGTTATATCGTTGTTCCTTACACCTTCTATGCTCTGTAACATGAATGGCACATTGCTCATATTTCCGCTCATGTTCCCCTGCTGAACCATATTTTGCATGCCCTGGGATGCGTTTTGAGACGCATTCTGGGACATATTCTGGCTTGCATTATCCCCTTGCATCTGTGCCTGTGCAAATCCAAGTGAAAAAGCCAGGCAAATTAAAAGTAAAGAAATTATTAATTTTATTTTCATCCTTTCCCCCCGTATACGAGTTTGACGCTAAGTCGTCTTTTTATATTCTTTAATAAATAAAGAATAATTAAATATAAAACAATTTAATAATAAACAATTGATTTATAAATAATTAATCTATATTAACTAAAATGAGTAGTCAATTTTCGTAATCAAAAGGCTCCTTTAAACTCTTTATCGAATATAAATTTGATACAACAATAAATTCGGAAAGAAGATAAAAAAGAATAAGGATATTAAAAGCTGAAATAAAAAGCTCTAAAGCCCTCAGGGCTTAAATTACTTAGGTTAAATTCTCTTTAAGCCATTGCTTAACTTCACTATAAACTTCATCTGATACTTCATTTAAACTGTGTCCTGCATTTTCATAGATTTTTAGCTTTTTAGGTTCATGTGCCAGATTATATGCATACATGGAACACTTAGACGGTAAGGATTCATCCGCGTCACCGTGAATTAGAAGTACCGATGTACCTTCAGGAAGCAGAGAAATTGGGCCAATTCCATAACTCGGGGTTGCAAGCGTAACTACTGTTTTTACTCTTTTTCATTAGCTGCTGCCTGAATAACAACTGCACCTCCAAAAGAGTGCCCAATAAGTCCAAAACTCTTGAGATTTTCACCTTTTAAAAATTCAATCCCTACAAGAACATCATTTATTGCTTCGCTTAAATCTGTAGGGTACCTAAAACCCACCCTGAGTGAACTTATTCCTATGTCCTTTAAATCAGAACATAAACGTGGATATAGATTGTTTGTAGGCGTATCGAAATCTCCGCCTATTCCTCCAACCATAATTACAGCTTTATCTACATTTGCAGCTTTATAGTAGCGGCATTAAAGTGTTCTTCGACTTGTATTTATTTTAACAAGCTCGAAAAAGAGCCACATATTCTCTATTTCTATTAAGAATAGAGGCTTCCAAAATAGCTCCCCCGTCTTTGTCCCCTTATTTGCTTTCATATTTGTAGGTTAAAACTCCTGTCTATTAGGCATTTACGATTACACTAAATTATTTTCTAATATACTCGACAACTAGAAAAGTTTAGAATTAAATTTTAAATTAATTTAAATAGAGTGACTTTAATTAAAAATATGAGAATATGATGATTTTACAATAAAAATCGGAGTTAGTATATGGAAGATATTAAACGGTATTTTAAAAAAGACAACTTCGTTATGGATGTAGGAATAGAATTGCTGGAAGTCTCTCCAGGATACGCAAAAGCTAAGCTGGATATAAAAGAAAAACATCTTAATGCTCTGAAAACTGTTCAGGGCGGTGCATTGTTTACCCTCGCAGATATTGCTTTTGCTGCAGCGTTAAATGCATATGGGAATGATGCAGTTGTAATCAATGCAAATATCTCTTTTGTAAAAGCCGTAGGAAAAGGAACTCTCATAGCTGAAGCAAAAGAAATATCAATAAGCCCTAAGATCGCAACTTATAGTGTAAACATAACTGACGATAATGGGGATATTGTAGCAATTTATCAGGGAATAGGTTACAGAAAAAAAACTTCGCTTAACCTTTCGAATACTTAATTTTTTAAATTTAAACTTATTTAATTTAAATATTCAGATAGGAATTACAAATAGGGATTATCTAGAGATTTTTCATGAATTTTCCATAATAAATAGATCTCTTTGAAAAAATTCTTAGAATATTTTCAGAGAAGATCTGGCTAATTTTTAGGATTAAATAAAAAAGTTTGGTGAATTTTAAAAACTTTAAAGAGGTTTTAGAAAAAACCTTTGAGTGCGACTGCCGGGATTCGAACCCGGGTTCTAAGCTTGGGAAGCTCAGGTCATAG
>CAZFNE010000446.1:0-2541 GCA_964520335.1 uncultured Methanosarcinales archaeon
GGGCGCGAACATACCCCGTTGCTTGCAGCGGGGTGCGCCCTCGCAACTTTGATTGTATTTGAGTCTGGATATAAATGAACGCGGCCCCAAAAAAAATACCCACCCCAAAAATACCCGAACCCGTTTTGAAAGATCTGACCAGTTTCATCTCCAAAACGTACTTCGAGAAATTACCGAATTCACTGTTGATTGCGGAAGCATTTATCCTTAAATACCCGCATCATGGAAAAGAATTCGGTCTTTCTGAAATCAATTATATAATAGAAGATGGAATGGAGCGAGGTCTTTTTGATTAATTTTGTAATATCAATATTCCTGTAATCCTTTGACAAGCATGTACATTATAACCATAAAAACATATAACGCTTTTGAAAAACAGCTCTCATACAACTCTATATTTTTAAGACCTATATTTTCCTATCAAAAACTCTCTTACTAGATGCAAGAATTAGTCTTCACATATTTCTTAAGGTCTATGTGTCACATAAATTCCGTTAGCTCCATTGTCTTCTACAAATTAACTTTAATATATAAACTCCAGATTTTATGTTTATAGAGGAAGCGAGTAATCTTCTTAATGAAATTTGATAAACATATTAAATAAACCGAGTTATTATTATAAAGTAAATATAAAATATCATCTGTTTTTACCAAAATTTTGTGATGGATGCGGGAAATATAACTGTAGCACCCATTGTGCGAGATTTTGACGGAATAAAAGCTTCCCTTTGGGGACTGGTGATTTTTGCGGTAGTGGGCTTAATCGTCTCAATCGTCTCAATCTTCCTTCCGCCTGGGCTCCTTATCTCTCCACAGCAAAAAGACTAAAAGAAAATTTCCTGAAAATCAGGGAGATCTCATACAAAATAATTCTATTAAAATAACTTTTATAAATTTAGAGTGAAAAAATATATATTCATATTTTATAAAGTACAGGTAATGAGATCCTCCCTGATTACACTCCTTCTTTCCTCCGACAAAAGGACAGATCTGCTTTTGTTCCTTAAAGAGAAGCCAAGGACTATCGAAGAGATTAATGAAACCCTGGATACGAACTCTGTTGCAATCCTGCCCCAACTTAAAAGGTTGAAAGAGAGTGACCTCGTAATCCAGGAAAATAAAACATATACTCTTTCCCTGTTAGGGAAAATAATTGTCCGAAAAATGGAGCCGCTTGTAAAAGCTTTCAGGCTACTTGAGGATAATTATGACTACTGGACAAGCTCAAGGCCCGGCACAATTCCTGCAGGCTTTTTCAAAAAAATGGGAGAACTGGTTACATACATGCCAGGCAGATATCATGGGGATAAAAGTTCTTCCAGGTATTCCGAAATGACAAAAGCCTTTGAGGAAGCTAAGCAGCTTGCCCTTATTATTTCAAACGCCAACCCCCGCTATATTAAACTCTCTGAGGACCATACAAAGAAAGGCCTGGAGGTCTCAGTGATATTGACTCAGCCTGTTTTAGAAGTGTTTGAAGCAAAATTCAAAAAAGAACTTGAGACCCTGCTTTCTGCTGAAAATGCCGAAGTATACCTGCTGGGAAAAAATATTACTCCTCCAACTCTTGCTGTAACAAATGCTATGGCCCTGGCCTGCTTTTCTCAAGAAAATTCCCTTGAAGAGAGTAATAGCATAGTAAGCTTCGGGGAAGAAGCCGTCCAATGGGGAATGGAATTGTTTAACCATTTCAAAAACCTTGCAACTACTTTTATCCCGGAGCCCAAAAAACCTCAAGTAATCGAAACCGGGAAAGAGCCAGAGAAAGCAGAAAGCGAAAATTAAAAATCCTGAAATGTAAAAAGGAAAAAACTGGAAGGATCTAGGAGTACCTGGAAATACCTGGTTACGGATAGATTTCAAAAAAAACTAAAAAACTGCTAAAATTGGTTTTTAACCCATGAAAACAGAGATAAAAAATAATAAATAACAAATAAAAAATAAAAAAATCAAAAAAGAAAGCAAAAAAAGTTTAGTAGTATAAAAAAGGCTAAAAAATTGGAAAGAAAGCCCAGATCACTTTTGCTTACAGAAATCTTCAAATTTCCTTTCAGCCTTTCTCCTAACCTCTGAAAAAATATCATTCTCTTTTGCGTCAATTCCTACAATAAGAGGCCCAAATTCGTCTACTTCAAGCACCCAGACTGCCTCAGGCATTCCCAGGTCCAGCCAGTGCACATTTTTTACCTTTTTAATTAATTTGGCTGCGAGGGCTGCACATCCGCCTGTATAAGCCAGGTAAACACATTTATCTTTCAGGGCAGGTGTAACTCCCCTCATCCCTCCTTTCCCTATTAGAGCCCTTACTTCGTGAGTTTTTAGGAGCGAAGGAGTTAGCTTTGACATCCTGCCGCTTGTTGTCGGGCCTGCTGAAAGAACCTTCCAGCCCTCATCGGTTTCCTGCATAAGAGGGCCACAATGGTATATTACTGCCCCTTCAAGGGAGAAAGGAAGGGATTCTCTTTTTTCTTCCAGCTCGAGCATGCGGGCATGGGCTTCGTCTCTTGCAGTTAGAATTTCTCCTGAGAGGTAAACAATATC
>CAZFNE010000447.1:0-2536 GCA_964520335.1 uncultured Methanosarcinales archaeon
TTTATGGAGTTCAAAAGTATTTCCAGTTATCACCCGAACTCCATAACACGTGCCCCAAGAGGCAGTTATCATGTTTAGCTGTGCGAATATTTAAGCTTGCCTGATTCTGCCTCCTGGGGAAAAATATAGGAGTCAGATAAATGAGAACGAATAAGAGAATAATAACAGGAATATTTGTTTTGACAATTTTACTAATTCCGTTAGCATTAGCGGATGAAAATGTCAATGTCACGACAAAAGATAATAAGCTTTCAAAATCATATCATTTTTCCTCAAATGACAGCGAAGTTATATCTCAGGTATGGGGGAAAGATATGACAGTTGCAGAATATATAGAAACGGTGTATCCAGGATCACTGGAAGTGCTTCCTAAAGATCTTGTAGAGTATTTTAAGGTAGAACCAATGGTTTGGTCAGGTATTAATAAAGCAACCACATGTGAAAAAATAAAGAATGTAGCTAAAAGTTCAGAGTCAAAAGATGGTAATATCACCCCAAAATCAGCGATCACAGCAACTAGTTACTCTGGTATATCACCAGTAGTTCAAGGTCAAATATCTTTTGGAGGATTTACGACTACTTCTGCACCAGTCCCGTATATAATAATAAATTCAGCCTTACATAGAGACAACGAAGTAAATCCCATATCAACGGCATTCGATGTCGAAGCGGGTAGTGCATTTGGAGCTGCTACTGGTGTTGCAACTGTATCTGGACACCACACTTATTTTTCGCAAAGTCAGCACGAGATACATTGGCCTGCAGGCTATTTCCCACCGGTTACAGCAAGTGTTACAGTATCACCAATTATAACCACTTAAGACTACATACTTACAATACAAAATTAAATTAGTTTTAAAAGAGGGTAAATTTTTGAGAACCCTTATAGGTAAAAGGTCGAAATTTTTGGAAAATTTCAAAAGTATATGTTTGAGCAACCAAAGCATATTTAGAAAAAACAATGTTATGGAAAAATTTTGAAAATTAAAAAAAGTCTGCAGGAAGTGGATTCCTTCCTGTGATTTGCTCTCTACACGATAATTATGCAATCCACTTTCCGCAGTAAAATATTCTATTTTTACATTTTTCTGCGATCCATTCTGGAATTATATCTTAGTTATATATACACTTGCTATCGAAGTAATCAAACCTGAAATAGCTATAACTAAACCTATAATAATAAGTATCCGTGTAACATCGCTTGTCTGACTTGGTAGACAATAATCATCGTTGAGTTTCAGATTTGAGCCAAAAATAGCCAGAAACACTAGAGCAAAACCTAACAAAAACATCTTGAATCCGATTGAAAATAGACCCGATTTATCATAATCGTTTATGCTCGATATCAACTCATCAAAAGAATTGAAAATCATATATATTCTTACTCCAAATGTATAGTTTATTTGTGCTCTTATAAAAAAGCTTTTAGTTGTTTTTTCCGATTGTTCTAATAAGGGATGCCGCCTTCAAAATCCTAAGAGTGTGTCTTAAAATTAGATTTGATGTCACAGTGCGACGAGAGGTTATATCATTAATTGATTAAATCAAAAACATAAATATTTTATGGCTTTGCCAAAGTTAACAATGCTTTTTTATTAAAATATTCAAGAACCCTTTATCCAAGCCCGAAAAACTCTGAAAGTATGAAAAAATTCAAGCATGCCTTTATAACCGCGGAAAATGCAGAAAAACTGTGCCTTTCCTATCTTCCGCGTTTTCAGCGTTTTCTGTGGTTAAATACTTATTTAATATCATTAGTGATTTGTTTTGGAATCAAAGCACTAGTGTCATGGCAAATTAATTATTCCACATAATACTTTGACATATTCTCATTGGCTTTCTTCTTCGTAAATTTCCATTTTATTTTCCTTTCGAAATATAATGATTACGTTTAGAGAACTTTTGAAAATTTCACAGTATAAGAAAAGGTTTAAGCTTGTGTATAAAGTCTGAATATAAGTGAGCCTATCCCAAAACATATTTAACATAAATCATCAGGAATTTTAGGATCACTCTTCATTATCATATATTCAATTGACTGTTCCAGATACGAGATTCGAAAATCAAATTTTGAATTTCGGGATAGACTCACTCAAAAGTGTAATTTACGGTTCTGTTGCAAAAAATCATAATATAGAAGTGTTGTATCCTCAAATTATTTAGCATGTACAATAATGAGGAATATTTAAGCTGGATGGAAAAATGCATAGGTTTTGTGGTAAAACCTGTGCATCTTGTGATTTTTTCTTTATTCATATTTCATGCCGTTCTGTTTAACTTCGCTTTATTTTGTTTTTTTAGTTTACCCAGGTCTTTCCACAAGCGAACATCCCTAGATTTCCAGTTACGCGCACTCTCAAAGGAGAGCACAATATCTACATTCGCAGAGCATAAAAAACTGTCGAAATTTTATTTATTTCATTATATACCCGCGCACAATACACGCGCATACATAACGCGCCTGTGTAATATGGTTTTTTGAAAATATTTCATAAAAAAGCGCCTTTACAATGATTTAAAAACCTATTGGTTTCCT
>CAZFNE010000448.1:0-2531 GCA_964520335.1 uncultured Methanosarcinales archaeon
TGCTTCATGATAATCAAAGCTTTTCAGGAGGGCAAAAACCCCTCCCAATAAAAGAACGGCAAGAGAAAGGACATATGCTCCGTCGATTCTCTTCCAGAGCCCGTTTGCCAGGAGCAGGAGCAATAAACCCATAATGCTGCCAAAAAGCCTGGAAGCTTCTATAAGTGGAAGAGGAACAATGTAAGTGAGATCATGAAGATATTTCGGATTTGAAGGCAGGGCTCCGGAAAAGAGGAGATAAATGCCTCCAAGAAAGATTAATACAGAAAAGATCTGGGGTGCCAGCTCTGAGAGGCTTGAATAAGTAGCTTTCCCGACTTTTTTCAGGAATTTTTTTCTCTCTTCATATTCATAGAGTATAAGGGCCAGGAAGCCAAACAGGAACGGGACAAAATAGTAAATTGCCCTGAAGAGCAGAAGAGGTCTTATTATATCAACGGTAGCGAAATACGGCTCCAGCATAAACAACATAAGGGTCTCAAAAACACCAAGTCCTCCCGGGACAGTACTTATCAGCCCTATAAACTGTGCCAGTGCAAAGAACACAAGTACATGAAGCAGAGTGAGCTGTGGATTTGAGGGCAGGAGGAAATAAATTATACATCCTGAAAGCAGATAATCAACTGAGGATAATGCAAGCTGTTGAAAAGCGATTTTTGGTTCAGGAACCCTTAACTGGTATTTTTGAATCTTAATTTCCCTTTTCCAGAATGAAAAACAGAAATAAGCAGTGAGAAGCAACAGTAACAGAATTCCAATGATATTCAACGGGACGGGAATTTCAGGCATGTAGACTGGCAGTTTCACCGGATAAAATGTGAAAAGCAAGCCTGCAATGAAGCAAAAACCGATCCAGAAAGTGGAAATACAGAAAATTATAATTTCCCAGATCTGCGTCAGGTTCAGCCCGTATCTTGAATACAGCCTGTAGCGTAGGGAGCTTCCAGTTAAAAAGTTAAAACCTATACTGTAACTGATGGAGGTGCTAATAAAAGAAATAATGGCAGTTTTTTTATAAGGTATAGAGTTATTTATACTTCGAACTGCCAAATAATCATAGCCTGTTAAAGCAACATAACTCATAAAAGTTAAAATGAAAGCAATCCCGATGTGACTAAGGGAAACGCTGGCAATACTATTTACAATGTCGCTTGAATGCAGATGGTGCACCTGCTTGTCCAGGGCCCACAAAGCCAGAGAAAATATAATGACTGGTAAGAGATAACTGATAAGGCTCTGTAATTTAGGGATTTTTTCATGTATACTGCCGTTTTGTTTCATCAGGATCCAGTGTCCTCTTTTGTATTTATCCATAATTTGACAGAAGCAGACATATTATAATGTGTAAATGGTCTTCATGCTTCGGTTCTCCTCATACAATTCAAGTTTCTATCTTGTATTTTTGATTTTGACATTTCTCTTTTTCCAGGAAAATTATGTGCCGGTGCAACGCGTTTTTTTGAGAAAACACTGTATTAATTAATATAATATGTCAAATTCGGGTTTATAGTAATAGAGTTTCTGATGTGCACCTACTTTCTTAAAGTAAATATATTTTTGCTAATTTATACGGTTGGAAACATTCCATCCACAAATAAAAAGTGTAATTTGTTGAATCAGGAACTATAATAAATTAACTTCTCTTTCAATTTTATATAAATTTTATAAAGAATTTACATTTGAAAATAACTTTACAATTAGATAGAAACATATAGGCTCTTCATTTTATTCCAAGTTAATTGCTTCATGGAACCATCCGGGATATATTTAGAACCTATCCGAAAAGTCAGTAATGAATATTGAAAGTCACAGTGGTATATACTATCAGAGTATCCGTTCCGGTTTTGCATAATGAATATTGTAAAAGTTATAGCGAGCAGTCACTTTTCGGATAGGCTCTAAGGTTATCATAAACATAAACATTTTAAAAAGATTTATTATGTATTGTAAACTTAAAGAGTAATTATAATAGCATTTTTAAATAGCATTTTTAAGCTGACAAGCTGTCCATAAAAATAGAAATATCGAGGGGTTATCATAAAAGACTTAGAAATAAAAATGTTGGACGAAGAAGACTATACTTTTATTGAAACATTGAGGAATCTTGGGATGTCAAGAAATGTCGCTACGACAATGGCATATCTTATGAATGTAGATGAAGCTTCATCCCGTGAAATTGAAATAAGTACTGGATTAAGGCAACCCGAAGTCAGTCTTGCAATGAGGTTAATGCACCAGCAATCCTGGATCAGCGTGCGTTCAGAAAAAAAGTCTGGTAAAGGCCGGCCGACGAAGATTTATTCTCTTGCAGCTCCGGTTGACGAGGTCATAAGTTATTACGAAGACAAGATTTACAAAGAATCTCAGGCAACCATCTCAACAATCAAGAAACTGAAATTGATGAGCAAAAATATGTCCCTTACTCCCTTAAAGTAAGGATTTAAAACAGGGTTAGTTCCATAATGACTGAAATCCTTTTTGGGAATTAAATTTCATATTCTCATTTAACTTTTCTATCTGTTCATCCTTAA
>CAZFNE010000449.1:0-2523 GCA_964520335.1 uncultured Methanosarcinales archaeon
GAGTATTGGTACGCAGCCACATAGTAGCATCAGTCCACGGCTGATTAGGGTCGCTTCCGACATTTGCATATGTCATTGCCTGCTGATATTGTGGAAGAACCAGTATATACAATATAATCAGTATTATCAGGATTGATAAAACATGGTCTGTTTTAAGAGAGTTCAAAAAATTTGGAGCATTTTCAGGAATTTTCAGGTTCTTTTTAGGGCTTTTTTCAGGGATAGCCAATTTTACAGCATCAAGCAAAAGGCCTCCTACATAGGCACTTAAAATTGAAACATTTATGGAATAATAGTATCCAAAACGGTTTTGTCCATAGATTGCCAGGAGCATAAAAATACTCCACACAAGGACGACTAATTCTTGAGGTTTTGGTTTCTGGAAGAATTTGATTATAAGGATAAATAATCCGAGAGTGGAAACTAAAAATGCATTTTGAGTAAAATTACCATAAACACCTTGAAGAGTGAACTGCCCTCCTGACTTAAACATAGAAGATACCTCTTGAATTGTAGAGGGTCCTCCTTGCTGGATTCCAAACACCGTATTTGGAGTGTTTATAATTAAAGAATAAAGTGATGGAGATGCGATTTTTGCGGCCAGGAGTCCTACCAGAGCAATCCCTAAAATAAGTGCTGGGAAGTAGTAAGGTTTTATTTCCCTGTTTTTGAATTCCCTTTCAAGAAAACTTAAAACCGCAAAAGTTGCCATTGCCCCAATTGCAGTAATTACATGGAACCAGGAATAATAGTAAAGGGAAAAGCCCATGTCAGTATGGACAAAAGGAAGAATCAGGACTGCGCTTACCAGAAAAGTGACTATTCCTGTAAAACCAAGATAATCGCTTGATTCGTTGTTGAAATTATCCAGAATGTACTGGAGAACAGAATAAACCAGAACTATCAATAAAAAAAGAGATGCACCTGCCCAGGAAAGCTGGTAAGCAGAGTACATAATCCCGGCTATTACCGAATAAATGAGAGGTTCTTTAAAAACACTGATATCCTTGTTGATTATATGCTCAAAACGAAGCCCTTTTCTCTTGGAAGTTATCAGGGCAAGAATAAAAAACATCATGAAAAAGGTACTGAACAAAGACTCAGCTACATGGTGGTCGGTCACTCCTACCAGGGAACGGAACATGAATTGGCCCGGAGCGAATGCTATAAAGATTGCGGCAAGGATTCCGGTTTTATGCCCTCCGAGATACTTGCCAATATAATAAACCGGAATAACAGTCAAGGCTCCAAGCACTGCAGGAAAATAAGCTCCAACAGTATCGACAAGGTGAGGACTGGGATTTCCAAGTCCAAGAGTTAGAGAAATGATTGCCATCATCTGGTCAAATAAAGGACCAAAATGGATGTAACTCCCATAAGGATAATTGGTCATAGGATTGTAAAAAAGCCTTTCAGGGTAGTTAGCAAGAAGAGTATGCAAAGTACGCATATGGTACCACGCATCGTTGCTTATAAACTTTATAGTTCCATTCGGCAGAAATACGGAAGCAGAAGGAAGCGTTCTAACCCAGAAAGAAATTAAGGTGATTAATGCAACCGCCAGAGCATAAGGCCAGCCAGGCTGTATTTCGCTTTTAAATGATGATTCAGAAAGAGCCGGCTCGGCATAACTGGCCTGGGTCTTTTTGCTCCGCGCTTTTTTGAATGATGCAGGGCGATCCTGAGAACTCATATTAATTCCTTTTAAGCGGTAAATTTTTTAACTAAATATATAAATATAAAAGAATAAAATCGGGCAGTTATATAAATTTAATCTATTAGTTAATAAGTTAAAATATCTCGTTTTTTTACATGTAATCGCGGTTTTAAAAATTTTAGCTGGATCTGATGCTGTGTTATATAGGAGATTTCGAGAAGTCTCCTATAATGTATTTGAAATTCGCGCAAAAATAAAAGTTAGCTCCGCACCTGTTCTTTAAAGTTACTCCAGGAAGTAACTAATATTCTTTAAAAGATGGGGGAATTACTTACTTTTATTATGAAAATACTCCAACACAAGACTTACAAAGTAAGTTTTTTTAATAGTATATTTAATTAGCGGAACAAAAGAAAATAAAGAGTTCTGTTATTAGCTGGAATTTTAACCAGAAATTCAAAGTAATCTAAAAAATAAGTCAGCCTCTAATAATCTTAATAAAATAATCACCTGCAAAGTCTTTAAAGCCTTCTCTCATCACTTTTACAGATAAATATCCTTCAGCTTTTCCTGCAGGTAATTGAGGATTCGAAACTTTTATTATTACATTTCCTCTAGAATCTGTAACCCCTGAATATGCATTTTTCCTATCAGGACTTCGGATAATCACATTTGCTTTTTCTATGCCGCGAGAATTTCCGTCAATGACCTTTATAAGTACATCAAAATGAACTACTTTTTCCCCGAACCCCTGAGATGGTAAAGAAAAAGTGCTTATATTCGATGTTGCAAACATGGGTTCCAGTGGAGTCGGAGCACTGTTAAGGGCTGAAAGCATTGTATAAAACCCTACCAGGCCAACGATC
>CAZFNE010000450.1:0-2522 GCA_964520335.1 uncultured Methanosarcinales archaeon
GGAAAAACATACATTTACACACAAAATGTCGCATTATTTAAAATGGTGACTATATCTCTATATTATTCTTATTCTGTTAATAGATTTTGATTTCAGACTCATTTCATTAAAAACATGCGGGTATTTATGTATATTATGATTTTTCTAAGTGTTATTAAAATTATTGATTAACAGAAAAACTCCCACTAGAACTGGATTTTTGTGCAAAGATAGAATTTAAGAACACATAAATATTGCACATTTAGCCTTATATGTATCTTTTCGCATATATGTTTAATATCTTCTATTGCTTCACCAATTCAGGAATATTTGAAGAACTTAAAATTCAGAAAGGCCTAAAAATTTTGGATTAATGTAAAGACATATGTTCCGGAAAACAAGCTAAATAGAAGCTTAGAAACTTAAAATGCTCTTTTTTAACAGAAAAGAGTAAGAACTAATTAATCGAAGTTAGATTACACCTGAGAAGTTGGGACAAAAAGATTACCTGTTTCTTCCAATGAAATAATAAAACACAGCTCCTATTATCCCAAAGATTAAAGTAACTACTATCCACATAATCTTCATGATGTCAGTCAGGGTTCTATTTCTGGCCAGGGTGTCATAAACAACCCATGCAAGGGAGATCAGTGAAGTCAGTTCCCAGAATGTAGTAAATAGACTCAATTAAATTCCTCTCTTAAAAGAAAATTATACTCTAAGAATATATAGGTTACTTTTATTTAAAGGAGATTACTTATCTTTACTTTATTACCTAAAAGAATATGATTGATTAAATGCAGATCTAAGGAATTGTTGGAATAAAGGTTAAAAATTAAGGATTAAACAATGAGTTCTTCACTTTTCCTTACTTGGAGAAATATATGCCAAAAGCAATGATCTCCCTGATAAGTTTCCCTTTCATGGGCAAAAGGAAACAAAAAATTTAAAATATATTAAAACCGAGTAAAAATAAATTGAAATAAGTTAAAAATAGCCCTAAAGCCAGGCGTAGAAAATCCCGATTCCGTTAAACCATGAGGGTAAAATACATTCTTCTATTGCTTTTTCCTTTATTCTGGAGTTTAGTAATTTTAATTCCCTTTATTTCTTCCGTATTTTTAACGTGGGTCCCTCCACAGGCTTCTACAGTAACTCCTTCTATTTCGACCATGCGAACTTCTTTAATGTCATCGGAAAAGCCTTTGGCCAGGGTTGTTAATCGCGAAAGCTTTTCTTCAGCTTTCTCACGGCTTACCAGATCGAAATTAACAGGCCGGTTTCCGGCTATCAAATCATTAGCAGTTTTTTCATATTCGGAAAACTTATCTCTGTCAAAAGCCTCAAGGCTGAAATCTACCCTGCTCTGGTCAAGTCCAAGCTGGTTTCCTGTAATTTGTGCCCCTGCCTCTTTTTCAATTACGTTTGCAATCACATGGGTTGCCGTGTGCATACACATATGCCTGTACCTGCGGTCCCAGTCTATAATTCCTTTTACCTTATCTCCAGCTTTCAAACCTGCAGAGGCGTTTTTATCAGAAGGAGCTACTTCATGGCTGATTTCTCCCTCGAACTTGCCTGCATATAAAACATCAAATTCCGCGCCATCGGATTCACGGATCAATTTTCCAGTATCATTTGGCTGCCCCCCGCTTTCAGGGTAAAAGGCTGTACGGTCAAGCACTACAAACTTATTCTCAGCTACTTTTTCTACAGTTGCATCAAATTCTTTCAAATAACAGTCAAGAAAATAAAGAGCTTCTGTCATTATCAATCCTCTGTTTGTGGAATTACCTTGTGAATAAAATAGGTCGTTTGCCTGTTTATGATAATATTTTCTTTATATTTTTAAACATAATTAGGAATTAAATGAGAGCTTATTTAGGAAATCAGTATTAGAAGCTATCTATTTTAGTTATTTTTCCACTATATTTTCCATTACAGACTTTATAACGTATTTAGATATCAGTTTTTACAGGGACTAATTTCTTTATACCTCCATCCTTACTTATTTACCTGTACTGGAACTAGGTTCATGGGTTTATTAGGCAAGTTATATCCCAACTCAGAAAATGAGAAAAACTTCAAAGCTTGATAACCCAACGCCCTCATAAAATGTATGCAGCTTTCCTGAAGCTGATTAGTCCCGAAGCTGATCAGGTTTATTAGCAAATTGTACTCAAAGGGTCTTTAGTGGGAATTCAGATATTTTTCCATGAAACACTTCCTTCTTTTTGATCTTTAGTTTTTTTCGGGTGGCAGTTATAGGATTCATTAAATTTAGAGCTATCAGGTAACATAGTGTGCGAAGTTTTACATTTTCGCCACCTTATATTATCCTGATTTCAGAATTCTCATAAAAGCAGAATAGGCCCTTAGCACTGTCTTCTTATTTGTGTTTCTTAACGTTTTATATTGTCAAATAATAATGATGGTAATATTACCCGGGTTATACAACTTAAAACCATTCTTATCTGATTAAAGTATGGGGATAGGATTCGCACTTAAATTTGCCAAAATTTGCCTTTATTTGACTAAAGATA
>CAZFNE010000451.1:0-347 GCA_964520335.1 uncultured Methanosarcinales archaeon
TTTAAATCTGCAAAAATAACAGGTTTTTCAATTTCACTTTTCTGAACCTTATCTCGACAAATGTATTCTGGGTAGATTTAAGCAGACCGCCGGCAGAAAAAGATATTTCAATTGAATTTTAAAGGCGAAATTAAGCTTTTTTACACGTTTAAATTCAACATTTTCTCTACTTCACAGAGGATATCTTCTATAAACACTTCAGGAGCTTCTTTGGGCTCAGCTTCATCTCCTATATGAACGTGATAGGGAAATGTTTTGAGTTCTTTCCAGTGAGGGGAATTATCCCAGCGCTTTATCATTTCATTTCCTTTTTGCAGGTGGTAAGAATATCGTCTAAAATCTGATCC
>CAZFNE010000451.1:466-2521 GCA_964520335.1 uncultured Methanosarcinales archaeon
AGAATATGAAATCATCCCATTCTTCGAAATCTTCCTCTCCTACTCTTGAATGAACTCTTTTCTCAAAAGCAGAAAAATCCATGCCGTACTTCTGCTCCATTTCGGCAATCTTTTTGCTGTATTTACTGATTTTTTGTTCGGCCTGGTCATGCACAAGCCACTGTAAAGCTTCTTGCTCATCTTTGTACAGGCCTGCTTTTACCATATCACTGATAGGTTCAAAGATTTTTTTGGGGATTTTTACATACTCAATAGCTTCTCCCAGAAGTACCTCCTAATTATCAATTTGTCTCTCATTTCTTAATATATCCTTTACTTGATCTTGAGACTGAAGCAATAATAACTTTCTTTAAAAAGAATTGGTAAATAAAAACAGGGAATTTCATTCGCTTCTTTAGTAATTATAAATACTAAAATCGCAGAATACTATAACATATCAAAAGGAACCATAAGAGCCTGAAATGATGCCGGAAAACCGAAAAGAAACTGATACCTATATTCGGAAACTTCATGAGATGCTTCCTGAACTTAAAGAAAAATACCATGTCAGTTACCTGGGGATTTTTGGTTCTTACATTCGCGGAGAACAGAAGCCTGAAAGCGATCTGGATATACTTGTCGAATTCAGCAAAACTCCTACTATTTTTAAATTTGTAAACCTTGAGAACTATCTTTCGGAGGCTCTGGGCGTAAAGGTAGACCTGGTTATGAAAGATGCGTTGAAGCCTAATATAGGTAAATATATCCTGAAAGAAGTTGAAGCCGTATGAAGAGGGATTGAGATTCGCGAAGCAAAAGACTATATCCAGGACATCTATGACGCAATGGAAGCAGCAGAAGAATTTGTCAGCGGCTTGACATTCGAAGATTTTGTTGACGACCGTAAGACACAGTTTGCAGTAATCAGGGCTCTGGAAATCATTGGCGAGGCAACAAAGAATATCCCTTATGAAGTACGCGAAAAATATCCTTCAGTTCCTTGGAAAGATCTTGCAGGCATACGGGACAAGTTGATTCATACTTATTTTGGAGTGAACCTGAAAGTAGTCTGGTTATCCGTTAAAGAAGGTATCCCCGAAGCAAAACCGGATATTAAATGCATTCTAGATAAAATGTGAATCAGTAAACATAGTTCTCTGCCTCTTCGCGGGTAGAACCTGTAGCTACACAGCCCGGCAGGTCAGGAGAATAAGCTGAATAGTTACTAAAAATTAATAAAAAAGATTTTGTACATTTGAAGCCTGCTGCACAAAGGTCGATCAAAATCTAACTAATGTTTTGAAGCCGCCGTAAGCCATGCGTTTGTAATCAAATGGAGGTTCAACGCCTAACTCCATCATTTCCTTCATCCTAGGATCATTCATAACTTGCTCATTTATTCTGTCTCTTTGCTCTTTTGATTCAAAAACAATCCAGGAAAAAATTACTGTTTCATCTTCGGAGGCGTTAGCCACTTTCTTGAACGAGAGCATTTCCCCATTATCCAGGTCATCCCCAACACATTCGTAATACTCCAACGCCCCAAGATCTTTCCAGATCTCACCTGCTTTTTGAGCTACTTTCTTATAATCATTTAGCTTGTTTTTAGCAATTGGAATTAAAAACCCATCCACATATCTTTCCATATTCTCCCTCTTGTCTTTTATTTAAGCAGAGCCTTACGCTGAGCTTAGATTTTTTCCTACCCCTTGTGAAATACCATTAAAGCATATTGGTTTTTCTCTTTAGCTTTAGATAGCTATGATTTTATTAATGCCAGATACTATTTTAATTCCTCCATAAATATTCATCGTAACTAAAATTATTTTATAGATAATTATCAAGGTCACCAAATATGTATAGTAATTGTATCGCAAAAATTCAAGAAAAATTGAAGTGGAATGCTGGCGGGAGATATTTAACATATTTCTCAATTAACTCTTAAAGGAATAATAGTAATAGGACTTACGCAGTTGACTGCTTCGCAGTCAACTTTTGAATTTTTTGCATTTTCAGTCTATTGAATAGATTGGGTTTCTTATAAATTTATTAATAGCATTTCTTGTAATTCTCATT
>CAZFNE010000452.1:0-1139 GCA_964520335.1 uncultured Methanosarcinales archaeon
TCCTCTATAGCACCTGCCCAGATGCACTTATCTGTTCTTAAATCGTAATCGTATATTATCTGCCTTGTATGTTCCATCGCAAGATTGTATATATCCTCTGTCTTCCTCAATTTTTCTTCAATTTTCTGAAGTTTTTCTTCTGTTTCTTTAATTTTGGTTATATCTCTAGCGATAATTAAGATATAGATTAGATTTTCAGAGGTATCAAAAATAGGTAAAAGAGTAAGTGAGGCATTTATCAATTTCCTGTCATTTCTTACCTGTAGGGTTTCATAATGATGGAATCTATCCCCTTGTTTAATCAGTTCAGTTAACTCTTGCATTTCTCCAGCCAAAGTGGGAGACTCTAGTATGGATATCGGTTTTCCCAATATTTCTTTATCCGAATAGCCGTAAATCTGCTTTGCCCCTTTATTCCAGCTATTAATAAGGCCATTAATGGACATGGTTATAATGGCATCTTCTGATGATTCCACAATACTTGCCAGTATCTTAGTCTGAATTTCTATATCTGTAGGCTTTGGTTTTCGGGTTTTTTCCATTTCTCTTTCCTTTTAGTCAAAGCAAATTAGTGGTTAAGGTCAATTAATAATTTTATAAAAGATATAATTGTATGAGACTACCTAATATATCTATGCAATTACTAAAAAAAATTCTATTATTTCTATCATATCTTTGCATGCTACAACATCAATCAAAAAGATGTCACAACTGGGATTAGGACAGTATATAGCTCTATTCGTTCCAGGTTTTACCTTCCCTCCCACTCAGTTATCCTGGGTTTTTCCAGTAATCGCCATAAAATACTTTAATATAAAAAACAATTATTACAGCTTAGATAAAGAAATGGAGGGGAAGAAGTGAGTGGTAAAAAAAGAATTCCAATGAATGTTGTAAAAAACCCTAAAAACATTGGGACAGCGACACAGAGTGAAGATACCCGCTTGTATAGTCCTTTAATTATTGGTAATGGTGATATTGATTATACCTGTGGTAAGTGTGGTAAGGTGCTCTGTACAAATATGTCCGAAAGTCAGATGAAGGGTATCACATTAGTTTGTTCAAAATGCGGCAGCTTTAATGAAATATGGGAACGTAGTCCCAGTTAAATTTTAATTTTAACAAATTTTCTTTTTTCA
>CAZFNE010000452.1:1239-2517 GCA_964520335.1 uncultured Methanosarcinales archaeon
CTATTTTCATTTTCTATTTTTGAGCAGCCACAATTGCTTTCTCAGTCTAGTTTCTACGCTTTATAGAACTATGTAATATGAAAACATGCTAGATTGACTGAGCGAGCACGAAAAAGTATTTGCATGGTTATATATAATATGGACGATTTAAGTGTGATAATTAAGTTTAGATTAAAAATTATTTTTAAAGGTATAATACCGCATGAGTTTACTAAAATTAAAATTTGGGGAAGTATGGTTACAAACGTTAAAATAAAATACGCGGTTTTCGATCTTAATGGAACTCTGATTGACGCTATGTCAATATATACCAGAGTCTTTTGTGACGTATTAAAACGTCGCACCGGAATTGAAAACCTTGATATTCCTGATATTGAAAAATATTCAGTTGCTGCAACCGGCACGCCGTGGGATGAGCAATTTACTTATGTTCTTGATTCGCACAAATATTCAACAGATGAAGTCCCGAAGCTTTTGGATGAATTTTGTAATATTGTAAATGAGACAAAATACTCTCTGTTTCCTAAAGTCAAAGAGCTTTTAGAATTGTTTAAAGAAAAAGGATACAGAGTTCTGATAACTTCTGGGAGCAGCACGGGTGCTATGATTAAACGAATTTATGATCTTGGCATATTGAATAATATTGACTTTTTGTTGGGCTTTGATACGTACAAAAAAAGCAAGAAGCATATGGAAATGTTGGCTGAAAACGAAAACGTGTCTCTTGAAGATTTTGCAGGACAGGCAATCTATTTTGGGGACGGGCCTGGTGATATGAGAATTGCTAAAAATTCAGGACTTTATGCGATAGGTGTGGCACAAACGATAAATACAGAACTTTTAAAGGATGCTGGCGCTGATTTGGTGCTTGAGAAAATAGGTGATGCGTTGGATATGGACTGGGAGAAGGTGGATATATAAAAATTGGGAACTACTTCAACAATAAAATAATACTATGCGTACCAAAATTAAATTTAGTTTTGTAATTAGAATAAGGCTACGTATTTGAACTCTTACTTAATATGCACAAGGCAAGCTTACGAGTTAAATTAAATTTTGGGATGAGACCATATACATGCTCTCAACTCAGAAATTTTTGAATATGGAAAGTCCTTCATTACATCAGGCCAATCTGTCTCATCAATCCGACAAGATTGCAAAAAAGCCTCTTTGGTAATTTCACCATTTTTCCGGTGAGCAACTGTACAAAACTTCACTTCAAATTTCTTATTTGCAGGCGGAATTTCCTTTTTATTGGCTCCCTTCATAAGGCCTTTC
>CAZFNE010000453.1:0-2514 GCA_964520335.1 uncultured Methanosarcinales archaeon
GGCTTCTAATTAAAGTTTCAAGATATGACAACGAAAATATTGAGGAATATCCGCTACTAAAAACGATTCTTGAATACAGAAACGAAGAAAAGTACCCTCTGTCAGTAAACGGAGTAAGTGCTCTGGAATACCTGGCAGGTATCACGGGAGAAACTTATTCGTCCAGAAGCAATAAAATTCTTAAGCCGGCTGGTTCTCCGACAAAAAGACCTCTTTAATTAGCTGATATTTAATTAACTGACACAAAAATGAGAAAATTATGACCAAAAAGAGATTAAAATAGAAATTGAGCTAGATTAACTGTGAAATAGGGGAAAAAGGGTAAAAGAGGATTTTTAAACATTATTTTCCCTTTTATACTCCTTTTTTACCTTTTCTCTTCGATACCAACTCTCTTCCAGTAAAAGTAAAATCTCAAAGAAATCCGCGGTTACCAGAAAAATTTCCTTCGAAAAAGACTTAATTTCCAACCGGGTCACCCAATTACAATATCAGATAGCCATCCTCAAGCAAACGTTTTTTCCTTCTACTGTTTTCCCAACCATCAGATATTTTTTTCCGGACCTCCCCGGCTTCAGCTGCAGCTCTCACCCATTCCCTTGTAAGACCTTCAGGTGTAGGGAGGCTGCCTCCATCGATAAAAGTGATCTCCTGCATAACTGGGATGTAAGACCGATCGAGTATTATAAGTATCAGGATTACTCTGCGTGATAAATTAAAAAGAATAGATAATAAACTGTTTTTAGCCGACACAATGTAAATTATTTAGCTTAAAGAATATAAAATATAATAAATTTTTTTTACAAATACAATAAAAATTATTTAGCTTAAAGAATATAAAAAGAAATTTAAGGTATTGAAGATCATATAATGAAAGGAAGTTTTAGGAGTTTTGCCCTGAAACATTCCTCGGGGAAAAAACGACAATTAAAGGGAAATAAAATTAAGGCTTGATGGGGAAAACAGCCAGAGAAGACTATGACTATTGTAAAATAAAATATATGTTGCTTCTTCAAAGGCACACCACTTTCTAGAGAATATAATGGTTACTTAAGAGTTTATTTCTGAGAAAAGGCTAAAGAAGAAATCTTTCAAAAACTGAATTTTTCCTGAGGTTAGATTTTCCAGAGACAAAAACCAGAAGTAATGTGCAGAATAGGTCTGAAAAAAGATCCAGATACAGATCTGATCAGATACAAATAATCCAGATACAGATCAGGGTCAGGATTTCACACTTTCAGCCCTTCCTGATATTGTCGAAATAATCCTCAGCATTCAACCATTAATTGGGTCTTCAACCAGAAATTTTGGGGGGGTATGGATTATGAAAACTGAAATAAAACTATTGAATGAGTATTATCCCTGGAAAGAAATAAAATTCAAGGGAGCCGAATGTTATTTAAAAGGAAATGTATTTTTGGAGAACGAACTCCTGAGTCCGGAAAAACTTGCTGAGTTAATACTCCCTTTAATATGTAAAGAGGAGCAGGGCAAGGAAAAAGAAACAGAAGATTTTCTTGAGAAATTAAATGGGGAGTTTGCATTTGTTGCCGAGACTAAAGACATTATATTTTGCACTGTTGATAAAGTAAGAAGCATTCCTTTGTTTTACATAAAAACAAAAAATAGCCTTATTGTATCAGACAATGCCTACTATTTAAAAGATAAAATAAATCAACATCTGAATGAAGAAAATGCAGCAGAGTTTATGGTTGCAGGTTACGTAACAGGTAATGAGACCCTCTTTGACGACATAAAGCAAGTAAGAAACGGGGAATATTTAATTTATCAAAAAAACGAAAGACATCTAAAGTCCTGCCGCTATTTTAAATTTTTACATGGAGATTATTACGAACTGCCTGAAACCAGATTGATTGAGATACTTGATCAAGCTCTTGTAAACGCCTTCTCAAGGCTCGTAGAAAGCACCAGCAAGCAGGGAAAAACGCTGGTTGTGCCTTTAAGCGGAGGGCTTGATTCGCGCATTATTGCTGCAATGCTGAAGAGGCTTGGAGTCAATGATGTTATATGTGTGACTTACGGAAGAAAAGGCTGCCGGGAGTCAGAAATAAGCAAACAGGTGGCAGAAGCTCTCGGGTATGAGTGGATTTTTGTAGAGTCCACAGTGAAAAAATGGCGCGAAGATTATAATTCAAAAGAAGCCGACTTGTTCCGTAAATGGGCCGGAAACCTATCTTCTCTCCCGCATATGCAGGACTTCCCGACAGTAAAAGAATTAAGGGCCAAGGGGAAAATTCCGGAAAATTCAGTATTTGTTCCAGGACACACCGGATACGGCTGCCATATTCCCGACTCGATGAGTTTCGATTCAGAAGCCTATCTGGCAGCCTCTATGAAAAAACATTATAACCTATGGGGATGGCCTTATGAGCAGGAGCTCGAAAAGATCTTCAAACAGAAGATAAGCAAAGCAACATCAGGACTTGAAATTAAAGACATTGAAACATTTGCAAATGCAATAGAATATTTTGATTCTAATGAAAGGCAGGCAAA
>CAZFNE010000454.1:0-2512 GCA_964520335.1 uncultured Methanosarcinales archaeon
AATGTTTCCCCATACTCCATTTCATATGAAACATATTTTTCCTGCCGGCGGTCTGTTGACATTTTCCCTGAATAATTTTGCAGAAAAGGTTATGAAAAGCGAAATTGAAAAATCCATAATTTTGCAGATTTAGTAGGAGCACTTTGAAGGGCATTTTTTTAGATTAAAGTGATCTTTCTTTTCTCTTTTCAGGTAGCTTATTTTTCACATGGTTCTCACCAAATGAACGGAAAAAGTCGATACCTCACCTTTCTCGTATATTCCTCATATCCTGGAAGCTCTTTGTAGAGAGTCTTGTCTTCAAAATATGTGCGGAAAACGAAAGCAAAAGCAAGTAGCAGTGCAGGGATCAGCCCATAAAGGGAACCAATTATGAACGGAGCACAACCATAAAACAGAATCATGCCGACATAACCGGGATGCCGGACAATAGCATAGGGTCCAGTGGAGACAACCCTATGGTCTTTTTCATTTTGGATGCGAACTGTTGTTTCGAAAAACTTGTTTTCGACCATCGACCACGTTATAAGCGCCCATCCAATGGCGAAAATTATAATGCCAACAACAAAAAACCCCATCCCCGTGCTCGAAATATTTAATCTTCCCACATCTAGCCCACATATGATAAACATTGTGAGAATAAATACTATGTAGAATACCGTAAAAACCTTATCCCACCACTTCATTTCTCCTCTGATTTCACTCCTTGCTCTAATGATCTCCGGATTGAACTTGAGGAAAATAACCATATTGAGTAGCAATGAGACAAAATAAAGGCCAAAGAAAACCCATGCCCTTGGTAAATCGGTCCTGCCGGCAGAAATAAAAAACACTGCCATCATCAAGAGTAGGCCTACGAGAACCTGTGCAGCCCTCCTAGAGGCCGCCTTCAAGAATAACACGTTCTTTTCAATCATTTTCTCAAGGAAGAATTTCTTTTTAACGCTCAAAAGGTTTTTGATGGTTTACTTTGGGGCTATCTTTCTGCTTTTGAGCAGAATCCATTTTAAGAGTGGGTAAAGAAAACTTTGAGGAATGAGATAATCTCTTTTGGGAGAATCACGTCAAGGCGTACAGGTACTGAGAACAATTCCTATGACTATTAACAATATATTTTCTGTTCTTTCTTCCAGTGAGCTTGTTCTTGAATTAAAAGTTATCAAAGTAGTTGTTGAATCACCTGTTCAGGCTTTGAAGGCGATCTATCATTTGTCCAGAATTTTGAAATCAAGAGATATAATTTTTGTTTTATGAATTAGCTTCAAGTTTCAAAAATATTTTTTTTACTTTGCGTTTGCGGGTTTTGTTGTTAAATAAGCAGCAGGAATCAACCCTCCCAATACACCGAGAAATATAGCCAGCAACCCAGAAACTAAGGCTAGTAAAATAAAGCCAAAATTTCCAAACAGCTTTTTTTCTTTGAGAATTAAAAAGGAGACTCCAGGTGAAACAATAATAGCAACAGTGTTACCAATCAGCCCAAAATCATAAATATTGTTTTGCATTATTGCACTAAGTACGAGTGCTAAAAATACTGCTAAAATTATTGCCAGAAAGAAGTAAGCTATGTAAAATCCAATAGCTTCTTTTATACTTCTCTGATAACCGAAATCTGCTAAATTGTTAAAAATGTCGTCACATCCCTTCAATAGTGAGGGAATATACTTCTGAAAGTTTATATAATTGACTGGTCCCAAAACTCAAAATTGCGCCTCTGAGTTTCAAAATTCCGACTATTCATATTTTTGACCACTAACAGGTATTCCATTTAGTTCTTTGATCTTGATTATCTGTTCCTGAATATTGGTTTGGAGAGATTGGAGATATTTTTGAAACGAGCTCATTTTTAAATCCTTTTTAAATCACTCAAAAATACTTTCGTAAAAAAAATAAGCAAAATGACTTTGAAAAACATGAGTTTTTGCAGTTTTATAAGGGTCACTTTGCAGATATAAAGCTAAATTTCTCTCGAAGGCTTCAATTTCACTCAGGATATATTCGCCTATTTTCGGCTTTAACACGTCTTTTAAAACTAGAAGCTTGAGAATTATTGTATATGGAAAATGCTTTCTTTGTACAAGCTTGGATCTTAATGTAACATCAATTTCTAATGTTGTATATCTCTATATCATTCTTTTTCTATGCCGCTAATCTCAACAGACAAAGAACATACGGAAATCGTCGTTTATATTTCGCAAACTATATCTAAGTCTTTTGTATTTCTTTACCAGAAAGATAATAAAGTCCGCCTTGGCTACTAAGTCTAAACTGCCTTGTGCTGATGGCTCTAGATAATTGATGAGGTGTACTTTTGTAGACGGTTCTAGTTTGAATAAAATATTTTTAGGCGGTATTATGCTGAAAAATAAATATAATTATTTTAGGCTTTGTATTTTATTAGGACTATTTATTTTTTTGTCGTCAAATATAAGCATGGCGCAAGAGAATAGCAATGCTCTGGATAAAATTCAGGAGCGGGGCACACTCATATGGGGAGCGGACGCAGAGGGTG
>CAZFNE010000455.1:0-2507 GCA_964520335.1 uncultured Methanosarcinales archaeon
AAAACATACATTTACACACAAAATGTCGCATTATTTAAAATGGTGACTATATATTATTTGCTATTTCACTTAATTCTTTGCGGCATTCCTCAAAAGCTCTTCCATATTCTCTTGTTCCATGTTTTTTATATTTATCCAAATTTTGTATGCATGCCTCTAATTTATAAAGGGATTCGATAAAGAGCTCTCCTTTTGAATTCTCTTTGTAAGCATTTTTGGCAATTGCCAATTTTTCATCCCATTTTTTCAATTTATCTTCAAGCTGGGGTGTTTTTTCCTGCTTGATTACAGCAAGCATATAATTAAGCATATCTGAAAGACATAACATTGAGGTAGAACAAGCGTTACAAATTTGATCTTTTTCTGGAGACGCTTCAGCTGCTTTTTTGTAACATTTTGACGCATCTGCGATACAATCAATAATATTTGTAAATGCCTCAACATCATAGGAAACTCTTTTTTGAAAGATTCCTTTAATTGCCCTTTTATAAAAAGAGGTTTTAATCTCAAGTTTGCGAATTTTAGCTCTACCTTTAAGAGTATATCCTTTGGTTAAAGAAGTGCTCTTGAGTTTTTCTCCTGCATGGTTTCCCGCTTCAATATACTCATTTCCTGAAAGTTCAGCATAATTTCCGCTTTTTGGATAATTTTTTGAACCATAATATTTACGTGCTAATTCTTCGTAAAACCATGCTAGAGCTAAATGTTCTTTTATCTCATCCCCATTTTCCCTAAATAAACGAGATGCAATCTTTGTTTTCTCAAGGGCTTTTTCTTCTAAGTTCATGTGGAGTAAAAGTAAACCATAAGCTCCATAACTATTTGGGTATTTAGGATCCAATTTAATTGCTATTTTGTATTGCTCTTCAGCTTCTTCCAGACGATCCGTTCTGTAAAGGAGATTTCCGTAATTTGAGTAAGTGATTTCATCATTTGGGTCGGTTTCCAGAGCAAGCTTATAATGGTTTTCAGCTTCTCCAAAACGGCCCATATCGTCTAGAAGAAGTCCATAATTTGAGAGAGCACTAACATTTTTTGGGTCGGCTTCCAGAGCAAGCTTATACTGGTCTTCAGCCTCCTCCAGACGACCCATATTCTTCAAGAGATTTCCATAATTGTGGTGAGTGGCTGCATTGTTTGGGTCGGCTTCCAGAGCAAGCTTATACTGGTCTTCAGCTTCTTCAAGATGGCCCATATTCTTCAAGAGAATTCCGTAATTTGAGAGAGTGGCTGCATCGTTTGGGTCAATTTCCAGAGCAAGCTTATACTGGTCTTCAGCTTCTTCAAGACGACCTATTTTGTAAAGGAGAATTCCGTAATTTGAGAGAGCACTGACATTTTTTGGGTCGGCTTCCAGAGCAAGCTTATACTGGTCTTCAGCTTCCTCCATACGACCCATATTCTTCAAGAGATTTCCATAATTGTAGTGAGTGGCTACATCATTTGGATCGGCTTCCAAAGCAAGCTTATACTGGTCTTCAGCTTCCTGCATGTGATCCACTTTTTTCATAAGCATACTATCAGAATTATTACTTTTTCCATCTGGCTAGTCTCCTGCAAGATTACTGTATTATAAAACCTCTTTTTTTATTTCATTACCTGCCTTTAAATTTTTCGAATTAATATACTTTTAGATTTTCCTTTTTTCACTATTCTCTGGTCACTTTGGTATTTTTTGGATAAATTAAATATTTATAGACTAGATCGAATGTTTAAAATAAAATCTATCGGATTAATTATTCATCTATTTGTAATTACATTTAAAATTTCGTGAGGCAGAAAAGAGACTTATATTGTAGGTAAAGATGATATTCTGGGAATAACAAGGTGAAAATTTATAATCAAAAGCAAAAGAGCATAAGTCTAAAAAGGATCTCTAAATTTTATTTGGATTTTAATCATACTATTATTTAAATAGTTTTTAAAGTATTACCTAAGATTAAGGTTTTATTATAGTGAGAATTATTTAATTTATTAGAAGCGTTTTAAGCCATTTTACAGGGAGTTTGGTACCAAATAGTAAAAAGCTAACTAAAAACTCAACAGTGAGGCTGGGAAACAGCCGAGTATTTTGTTACCGGCCCACCCATTTCAATACCCAGTTTTGATCAGATTTTTAATTTATTTTAAAACATCCTATCTCTAAGAGGCTGTCTTAAAATTCAAACCATTTCTACATTCGGATAGTGAGCATTGTTGATTTAAATTCCATTAGCAAATTATTACATCGTGCTTATTCGCTTTAGGTACGAAATCAAGTTCATTAAACATCATGATTAAAATTCACATTTTGGGCATATAGTGGTTTAACATACCGTTTTTCAGTTCAAATAAGCAAGTCCTTTTCCAATTGTAGAATCAAATTTAATTTTAAGACACGCTCTAAGAAAGAAATATTATGGAAAATGCAAGCAAAATTCCAAAAAGAAATCTGATTAGGACTATTAAAACATTTTAAGTGGACTCGGCGGGATTTGAACCCGCGGCCTTTACGTTGCGAACGTAAC
>CAZFNE010000456.1:0-2493 GCA_964520335.1 uncultured Methanosarcinales archaeon
CATCCATTATCTGGATCCATTCTGCATCTACGGAAGGAGGCATTGAAGCGTAGTATTCCCCCAAGGGAATTACATGCACAACGTACAGCTTTTTGTCTCCCATATTTGCAATCTCAAGTGCTCTATCAACTGCTTTTTTTGCCTGCTCCGAACCATCGGTTGCAACCATTACTTTCCTGAAAATAGTACTATCCATACCTGACCCCTTTTCTTTCCTTTAATTTTTCATATTATTTTCTTTTTATTTTCTATGTTATTTATGGGCAACGTTATTTATATAACAGCAGGGTTTGTGGTAGGAATTGAGGACCATAAATTAAAGATTTTCAATTCTTTAGGGCATTAAAGTGAATTAAAAATAGAAGCAAGATTTAATAAAAATCAATACGGATTTCTTAATTGGTTCTCAGAAAAGTAAATTTTTAGAAGAGCTGATCCCAAAACTCCAAATTAGTTTTCTGATGTTGTATTTCAAATTATCATTTGAGTTTATGATTATGAAATTAATTTTGAAAAATCAAAATATATAAGAAAAAATGGGTTTTGGAATAGCCTCATTTTATAAGATCTAAGTTTTTCTTATTTTTAGTTGATCATTTCCTATATAAATAAAGAGTTGTTGCTCAATTAATCAATTATTTATCTATTATTTTTTCCATTTTTGATAAATTCTGCGCAAATTATCCCTGCATCTATTGCTATTTTTAAATTGAAGCCTGTTCTTCTACAACAATTCTTTCTTAATATTCATTATTTCGAGTTTTCAGGTATTTGAAATTCTAAAAGACAAACATCCAGACTTAATTCAGTGGGTATGATTAAGTATATTTTGAATATTCAATCCAAAATTCAAACAAAGATAAAAAGAAAAAAGGTAAATAAAAAACCCAATATAAATAAAAAAAACAAAAAATTCCAATTTATGGAAAAAGACTAATAAATGTAGAAAACTATTACAAGTAAAGATATTTCGGCTGTGGGTTGAAGAAGGGATCAAAGTAATAAATAGGGGGAAAAATTATGAAAAAAATTTTAGCTCTCTTCTTGATGCTTATTTTTCTTACTTATACAGCATCAGCAGCTCCTTTATACACGCTTTCAAAATGTACGACTGCCCAGTGCGGAAAATTTACTGAACGTCTTTCCTGCGGGAAAAACTCTGTAAATTATACCGTCTTACCCACAAAAGACCCATACACCTTTCAATTTAAAGATTTATCAAAAGGTAAAATAACTTACATGCGCTGGGATTTCGGGGATGGGACCCATCTCGAAAGCACGAAAATTACAAAAGCTCTTCGAAATCCGACTCACAAATTTAAAAAAATAGGGCATTATACAGGGTGCCTAACAATAAAATGCCAGGAAGTAAAAGGGAAGCTCTGGGTTCATAAAGATTTGAAATTTAATATATGTTCAAATCCCTGCATTGAATGCAAAAAATGTCACTAAGAATTTTTTTTGGCTTTTTATTGAATCTTTTAAGTTTTTATTAGCTGTTTATCTATTTTTTATATTTTCAGGTTAAAAACAGGCCTTAAGAAAAAAAAATTGAAACTATACCCTGAGATTCCTGCTTCTAACAATTATATATTCGAATATCCGATATTGTAATTAGCTTTTGAACATTAGCAACTTAAAGGGTTGATAGGGAAATGCTTTACGAAACGGAATTATCTGGCAGAAGAAACCAGGCAGTGAAAGCAATACTTGATGAAATATTCTGCAGTGAACCTGAACGTGAATATTATTTCAATATTGCCCATGGCACAATAACAATGAATATTTACAGAACAGGCTATCCGAATGAAGTAAATGTTAGCTGGTATACAATAGATCCCTTACATTACCCCATATTTGATGAAAAAAATGAATATCTCGGCGCAGTTCTCAGTTCCCATGGTTTTATAGGCGCGGAAAAGCTCGTAAAAGCCGCGAAAAAGGCAGAAGTAAAGATGTCTGGTTATCGTTTTCATTGAGAACTTAAAAGACAATGAAATAAAAAAAAGCAAAAAATGTCTCTAAGTTCTTATTCTAAGGCTTTTCAATTTCTTGTGGGTTTCTTTAGTGCTAATAGATCTAGTATAAATAAGGTTTCATGAATTTTATCAACAAGATTAATATACTTTTATTGCTATTTTTATTTTAACTCAATTATTCTAAACACGCCTAACTTATCTGGCTTGACTTATCTAGCCTTAGAGGCTGTCTTAAAATTCAAATCATTTCTACCTTAGGATAGTAGATATTGTTGATTTTAAATTTAGATCGTAGATTTATTACATTATATTTTCTCGCTCGATGCATAAAACCAAGTACTTAAGGCTTCATGGTTAAAATTTACATTTTAAACATTAATGGCTCAATATTATTGATTTTTGCTCAAGCATGTGTGTCCTTTCCTAATTATAGAATCAAATTTAATTTTAAGACACGCTCTTAGAGAATTAACACTGACTTAATTTTTATATAATAAATTTTATATATTAAAAC
>CAZFNE010000457.1:0-2474 GCA_964520335.1 uncultured Methanosarcinales archaeon
AAGGAACTAACTTCCGAGGAGCTGACCTTATAGAGGCTAATTTTGAAGGAGCTGAACTTTATGGAGCTGATCTTCAAAGGGCTAATCTTCAAGGAGCAGATTTTGAAAGAGCTCACATCAAAATGGTTAACCTTGAACAAGCTAATCTTCAAGGAGCAAACCTTAAAGGAGCTCGTCATTTAACAATTGATCAGCTTTCTAAAGTGAAAACACTTTATAATACAAAATTAGATGAAGAGATCCTCATACCACTAAAAGAGAAGTACCCTGCCCTTTTTGAAAAACCGGATGAATGATCGGATATTACAAAATTTCCACTAGGGTTTTTAATGTGTAGTTTGTTCTTCGACAGGCAAGGAAAATACCTATCCTTATCTTAAGCGATAGCTCTGGCCTTTGTACGTGGCTTCTAGGTATATGTGCGTGAAAGGCTCGGAATAAATGCAAAATATACGATCCCAGACCTGCTGAAAATTAGCAATTAATTGGGGATCGAAACTAGGTTTAATGTGTTTTCCGCTTGCGTTTTCCATAATATGTATATAAAAAACTAGAGATATGTAAGTTATTACCGTTATGTGGGTTGCTGGAATTTAACAATATAAATATTAAGAATTCATCCCAAAATCATTTCGATCCCCGAGTCTGCAAAATTTTCTGAACCGTTTCTTCATTATCAGAAACTATGTCTATAATTTGGAATAATAGCACTGCGATTTCGAAGTATGTTCATAAAACCTAACTTTTGAATCTACCCATCAATCACGAATTTCCTATAAAATAAGGAATTTATTTTGGAATCGAAGCACTAGTGTCAAGCTCACTGATGAATAGTAAGGCCTATGTTTGGATGGTTGGGTAGATACCGACGCTTAAGCAAAATGACCAGAGTTTTTCAACGGAACCCTATTTTAGTATCAGAATCCTTAGCATACATGTACATAGAAAGCGGGGTGGAACCCTAATTGAAGAATTTGCCCAGCTTGTTTTAGTTTGATTTGCGGCTGGTGGCGCAAATTAGGGCTACCCCTTTATGAAGATGAAAGCACTTATGGGGATTTCTGCGCATCTACGAAGCCGATCCTAACTCTGACATCTTTGCCTGTAACTTCTTTCAGAAGAGTGTAAGCTTTGCTGGCAATGTCCTGAGGAACTTTCTGGTCTGCTCTGCAGCCTATAATGATAGATACTTTTGCAGGTTCTTTTAACATAAGATCTGAGGGCTTGTAGTTGACTGAAACTTTTTCTAGCGTTAAGCCCATTTCTGAGTATTCGGGTTCTTTGAACATTTCTACCATTTCTGCATTTATTTCCTGTCCAACAATGGATGTCTGAAAAGAGGAATAAGTAACGAGCCCAAGAGCTATAGAGAGAAGGGCAATTGCAAATACAAGGAAAATTGTATGCGAGATCACGAAAGGGCGAACATCACCAGTTGCTTCTTCCTCTGCCGGACGGAAGCCGGATATCCAGAGCATAAGGAGGGCTGAGATATTGACAGCAACTAGGTTAACAAGAACAAGAATAGCTGCTGCAATTGCCACAAGAGGCAATCCCCATGCAATCCCCAGCCCGGAAGTTGCAGCCGGCGGGACAAGAGCAATTGCAATTGCAACACCTATAAGAGCAGATCCTGCACCCCGGATTATACTGATAGCACCGGCAATGCCCGATCCCAGAGCAAGAAAAAGAGAAAGGAAATTAGGGCTGGTCCTTTCGGCTATCTGGGAAATCTCTCGAATGTCGAGGCCAGGAGGTAAAAGTATCGATTCCTTCATAAGTGCTCCAAGTAGGGCACCTATTGCAACCGTAAGCAAGAGTCCCACTACCTGCAGCTTTAGTCCTCTTGAAGCAAGTTTCCTATCATAAAGAACAGTCCCTACGCTGGTTGAAATCGCAGGTCCCATGAGTGGAGCTACGACCATTGCCCCGATAATTGTTGCAGCCGAATCAAGCAAAAGCCCTCCGGTTGCAATAACCGTACTCAGGACAAGAAACGCAAAAAAAGTCGAAGTTTCAGGTGCCAAGTCCTCTGCGCGTGAAATTAATTCGTCCCGCGAAATACGGGTTCCGGAGTAACGCTGTTTCAGGGTTTTAGTTTTAACTGAAACAACGGTTTCAGGCCTCAGGACGATTGTGTAAGTGTTCTCACCGACTCCTACTTTACGCAATCTCTCAAGAACCGGTTCCACACCAATAGGAGGAATAGGGAACTGGACCAGAGCCTCAAAGTCCTTTCTTCCTGTCTCATCCCATACGGCATAGTCTATCCCCTCATCGTCTAGAACTGCAAGCACAGGCTCACGTTTGCCTACCGGGATAAGCACCTGAACGATTCGCATGGTAGAATATATATAAAAAATATTATATATTAATATGTTTTAAAAAATAATGGGAATGAAATTTACTTATCTTGTTTACTCCTCATGTTCTTCCTTCTTAATAGCGTGTTTTAATATTGTTTCAATCCTTGT
>CAZFNE010000458.1:0-2466 GCA_964520335.1 uncultured Methanosarcinales archaeon
TTTTGATGTAGTCAAGTTCATCAAAAATTTTTTTGTCAATTTTCTCTCCTTTCACGAGAATTTTCCCCCTTTTCTTACTTATTTGGTTTATTATTAATACATTTGATAGTAGAATTTACCACTTACCGCAAGAATGTGTTAATATAAATTACCTGTTAGTTAATTGTCTTCAGAACCTAAAACATTAACTGTTACTGTTGAGCTTATATCCAGTAATTTATTCTAGCTATCTCCTTTTTTGTGAGGGGAATAAGCAACAGCAAACCACCTTCTATGGCGATTAAAATATATAAAAATAAACATTCTAGAGCTTATATATCTTTATCAGAGCACTCTATTTCATAAAAAGGATGGCAAACCCCAAATATCTTATCCAGAGAAACTACAAATCCTATCCCCATTCCTGGTTCGTCAAGATTTATAGCTCTTGTAATACTATCTCGAATATTAGCTTCAATACTCGATCTGGCTATTGTAAGAACGATTTCTTTTTCAGGCTCTATCATTAGGCCAAGAATACTTTTATTTTCGTGAATTCCTGTCCCTCGTCCAAAAATTATCGTCCCTCCATGGGCCCCGGCTTTTCTTGAAGCTTTAATTACTTCATCACCCCATCCTTTCTTTACGATTGTTACTATTAATACCAAATTCTCTTCATTCTCCATTTGCTTTGCCTCCGTAATATCTCATATAAACGCCTAAAAGCATAACAAAAATGACAGGCGCAAGAGCCATCATTCCAATAAGACCAAAACCGTTTGCGATTGCATTTCCTTCTTCCTGTACGGTTGCTACTCCAACCGTTAATGCTGTAAGGAATGTCACTGCCATAGTGCCTGTTGCAACCCCTCCTGCATCAAATGCGATGCCAATGAAATCTTTATCACAAATCAGTAATAAAAAAAGCACACAGAGGTAACCAGGAACTATTATATACAGAAAAGGAATTCCGTAAATAATCTTTGCCATCGCTATAGCAGTGAATACTGCAACACTTGACGAAAGAGTGTACAACATAAGATTCGCCCTTATATAACCATTTGAAGAAGTTTCAATCTGGTAGCATAGTACTCTTACTACAGGCTCTGCCAGAGTAGCAAGGAAACCAAGAATAAAACCTAGGGGTATCAACAGGTTTTTTTTATCAGAACTCCCAAAAAACTCACCTATTTGACTTCCTACAGGAAAAAAGCCACTATATACCCCATGGAGAAACAATAACATTCCAAACCCTGCGAGAACCAATCCTGTATAAAGTCTTACTAACTGTGAATATGGCAGTTTTAAATACATCCTTTGAAATAACGCAAAAAAAACTATAAGAGGAACAAGTGATTCGATTACTTCAAATAATACAAAAAATATTCCTTCTGGTTCTCCTAAGTTCATGAAGAGAGTACCCCCAGTAACATTACACTAATTATCGGGCCCATGGATGCAAATCCCATGAGTCCAAACCCATCTGAAAGTTCAGATCGATTTTGCAGCACAGCAACTGTGCCGATTCCAAGGGCCATAATAACGGGTACAGTAATAGATCCTGTTGTTACCCCGCCTGCATCAAAAGATATTGCAAGGTATTCTGCAGGTACGAAGAAAGAGAGAACAAGGATAAACAGGTATCCTGCTGCAAACAAATACCTAATCGGAACTCCATATATTATCCTGAATATGGAAGCAACTACAAAGAAGCCTACGCCACTGGCAATAGCAATTATTATCATATAATTGTTAATAGTACTTTCTGAGACCAGATTGATCATATTGCTCAAAACTCGTACATCTGGTTCTGCAATAGTCGTTAGAAACGAGAGTAAAAAAGCAACTACTGCAATAAAGATAAGGGAATTATGCTTTGGCAGATCGGCTCCAATTGCTTCTCCTATTGGAAGTATACCAATCTTAACTCCCAGTAGAAAAAAAATCATTCCAAATGTGACGAATAATGTGCTAGTTAAAAAAGATACAAGCTGGTTTAGATCTGCACCTATAAAAATATATATAAGTAAACTTATTACCATTGATAAAGGAAATACTGCCTGCACAACTTCAAGAATAATATCTTTAATGTCACGTATCATAGATTTTTCCCCAAACAACCCACTTTAAATAAAGTAAAATGTAGAAATTTGTAAAAATATTGAAGGCCCCAATTTACCTTAAATAAAGGCAGAGTTATCCCAAAACCACTTTAATTAGTGCGTCAATAAATATTTTAGGAGTAAGTCCATTACTGGTATTCTATTAGGCATTTGAAATCGAAACCTGAATATATAATTTTAAGTTTTGTGATCAGCCCGTAGTAAATAATCCCCATATCCATGATGAGGTAGCCAGCGTAAATGAAGGCTTTATTCTGGTTTGTTTAGTATTAATATATAAAAGATTTGCGTGATTGGTTTTTCGCTATCATTAATCAAAGTTGCGAGGGCGCACCCCGCTGCAAGCAACGGGGTATGTTCGCGC
>CAZFNE010000459.1:0-2457 GCA_964520335.1 uncultured Methanosarcinales archaeon
GTAGAAGGCTAAAAGCTTGAGGCCAAAAATACAGGAAGAAGCAAAACAATAAAACTTTAACTTATGCGAGAGAATATTTTATTATGGCAGCCCCAAAGTACCTGAAGCATTATCTTAAGGTCCAAAGAGATGAAATGCCTGCCCTTTTTAAAATAACTGAAAGGATTCCGGTCCAGTTCGACCCAGGGATGCAGCTAGAGGAGCTCTGGACGATTCACAAAAAAGGCATCGAAGAGTACAGAAAACTCCGGGAAAGCCTTGAAATCGAAGCTATGGAAACCCTTGCTTACAAAAATGCATCCGATAGGCTTCTTGTGTTTACTGAAAGTTTCCTTGAACTGCCTAAAGCCAGCCCTTCCCTTCTTGATCTTAAAGTCGAGATTGTTGATAGGATGATAGAAAATTGCCACTGCTGTGGATGGCGTTGCCAGGTTAATAGAAGAACAGGGGAGAAAGGTTTCTGCAGGTTAACTGATATTTCCAATTACTCTTCAGAATTTCTCCATATGGGAGAAGAGCCTGAGCTTGTGCCTTCTCATACAATTTTTTTTACAGGATGTACTTTTTCCTGTGTTTATTGCCAGAACTGGGAAATTTCGACCTGCCCTGGAGCAGGGACGCAGATAGAACCTAGAAAACTTGCGAAACTGATCGATCTGAGGAGAATGCATGGGGCTAAAAATGTAAATTTTGTGACTCCTACTCCTCATGCACATACAATCCTAAAAATTATCAGGGAAATGTCTGTTAATACGCCTGTAATCTGGAATTCAAATATGTACCATTCTCCAGAGCTTGCAAGGATTCTCGAAGGGGTAGTTGATGTTTATCTTGGAGATTTCAAATACGGGAATAATAAATGCGCCCAGAAATACTCAAAGATAAAAAACTACGTCGAAGTAGTACAGAATAACTTTGAATTTGCATATAATACT
This sequence comes from uncultured Methanosarcinales archaeon, assembly GCA_964520335.1. Taxonomy (GTDB): domain Archaea; phylum Halobacteriota; class Methanosarcinia; order Methanosarcinales; family Methanosarcinaceae; genus Methanosarcina. Next base: position 936 of record CAZFNE010000459.1, read on the forward strand.
GCAGATATTATTCTCAGGCATCTTGTCCTGCCAGGACACCTGAACTGCTGTACAAGGCCAATTGCTGAATGGGTTGCAGAAAATACTCCACAGATCAGGTTTAATCTCATGTTTCAGTACGGGCCGTGCCACAGGGCTATGGAATACCCTGACATCAGCAGGCATCTCACCCTTGAAGAAGAAGCTGCAGCTATATATATTGTAAAAAATGCAGGGGTTGAAGATCTGTTAACTTAAGAGAACTTAAAGGCACAATATGTAATTTTTTACCTGAGAGCAGATTTTAAGCTAATGTCTTTTTACAGTTCTCTTTTAGGTTAGATTAGCTTTTACTTCTGGATCATAATTTATAATTTAACTTTTATACATTATTGCATGATACTTATATTCATAATACATCGATTGGGCACTGTTCATTTTAAAGCCGTTTTTGTTTGCAATTTCTTCAAGCTTATAAGGGTTGTGGGAAAATCCATGAATATCTCTTGGCTTATTTTTTAAAGTCGCAAATAATGAAGTTCGGAAATTGCATCCTGCCCGGTAAAGAGTTTTCAAAAACCCTGCATTAGGGGCAAAAATCCCCAACTTCCATAATGGATATAGGCGTGGGTCAAGCAAATCAAAAAAAACTATTTTTCCTCCCTTATTAAGGTGAGAGGATGCATTTTCAAGGAAATCATCGATTTCTTCAAACGTTAAGTATTGAATAACTCCTGCTGCAGTTATCCGGTCAAATTTGTAATCAACTTTTTCCCAGACTGTTTCGTGGTCTGCCAGAACCAGATCTATGTTTTTGTAATTTTTTTCCTTTATCCTTTTACCCGCCTCTTCAAGCATAGAGGGGGAAAAATCCACTCCAACAAGTTGGGAATATTTAGGGGCATAATAAACAAGAAGTTCTGCAGCTCCACATCCAAAATCAAGGAGGCTTTTCCCACCATCAAGGTGGAATAATTTTTCTTTTGCTTCCATAGAAATGAATTCCTCATCGGAATATCTATGGCCTCCACTCTTTTTATCCTGAAAGAACTCCTCCCAGACACTTTTGGGTTTTGTCTGGGTATTTCCAAGATTATCTTTATTTTTTACTTCCATACGATCCCCCATTATGCAGTTTTGGTTTTTAATCCAGATATTGTGAGCATTATTTGTGACTTCTACAATAATATATTAAACATATTATTCTTAAAAAAAAGTTTAACCTAAAGTAACCCAATTCCTGTTTAGGAAGCCAATAACCCCATTTCTTTCCGAAACTTTCTCACTAATTTTTCAATATATTTGATTGATATAATAGTTTATAGCATTATATTGTAAAAACCTTGGCGTATTCAAATGTATTAGTAAGTTGATTTTAGTGGTAAGGAAGCCTGAATTCATATTTTAAAAAGAGAATATTTTATTCTAAGGTATTTACTTTTGTTATTCAATAGGAATATGGAGTATAGAAATAATATTATAATTTTGAGGCTGTAATTATTCATTAAATGTTTGTTCGAAAATTTGCAAATAACATTAAATT
>CAZFNE010000460.1:0-2443 GCA_964520335.1 uncultured Methanosarcinales archaeon
CCATCATGACCCAGCTTTCTTTGTCGATCATATCAATGATCTTATACAGCATGGCCGGATCACTTACTTTATTCTGGGCTTTTAAGAAAATCTGGCCAAGCATCCCAGGCTTTTTCCCAAGCTCTTCCAGCAGTTCCTTGTAATGGGTATCGAGTTCTGCTCCTCTCTGTTGCTTCAATTTATCCCATGTATATTTTTCAGGAATCCCAATACCCCTGGAGTAAGGCGGCTTTCTGTATTCATCAGCCATTTTCAGGAAAATAAGATAAGTCAACTGCTCCAGATAATCTCCATAGCTCACGCCCCCGTCCCTGAGGTATTTTCAGACATGGTTTGGATCCTTGGGTTTGGAATAATATTTTTGGTTGGAGCTGGTTGGTTTTTCAGGTACAGTCATATGCAGAATACCATCCTTTAAAAGTGGTTTTAGTATATTTTTTCGAAAGTGTTCCCTATTTGTTAATTGTAAATATTCCATAATTTCACTGGTTGTTTTAGGCTTCTTACAAAATTCGATTATAATATCCCGTTTATCGACTTGCGTGGTGGCTTGCATGGTAACTTGCGTGGTAACTTGCATGGTGGTTTGCAAGGTAATTTGATGGGGAACAGGAATAAAGATTCTAAAAATATCTTCTTCTATAAGTTGAGGGTCAGCTCTACCGGAATAAATCCTTGTGTACTTGTATAGATTTCTGACACCGGAACCTAACTCATCTGCTCTTCCAATCTCTTTGAAAAATCGAGCAATTACTGGATTTTTAGGATACGGCGTAAAATTAGAAGGAATTATTATGCCATATCCATGCGGACGGTTTGCATTCTCTGCAAAAACCTGATCAGTTCCAATAACGAACTTTGCAGGAAAATGATTTATATATTCTCTGTGAACGAGCATATTTGTGATTACTTCTCTGAAAATACGATCTCTTAGACTGATCCTATAATCTTTCTCCAAATAGAAAGGGTCAGGTAGATGTTTTGCAACAAAAGCCATTAGCCTGTCATAGCTTTCGATAAGGTTAGTACGGATATCGTCCCTGTCGTCGTAACGGTCAAGATTTACCCTACGGAGGATGGCATCAGTTTTGAAATGGGGCAATACGCTCTGGATAACTTCATCCTTGCCCAATAAAAGAATAGCAGCGAGAGTATAACCTTCTTTATCGGTCTGATAATCACGCTGATATAATCTAGCACTGATTAAAAGCTCCTCATCAGTCAAGGTCCCCCATGGATGGTCAGGGTTCTCAGCACGGACCATTTTCCTTACTCTTTGGATAAGGTCACCCCTGAGATCTTCAAGTTTGACATAGGGATAAATAAAATTCTCAGAAAAAGAACTCTGTTTACGGATATAGAGATGAGCCACAGCATCAGGGTGGTTGGTTATATCAAAATCTCCATCTTCGTTCCGGTCAAATATCTTTCCATTACAACGATGAACCTGTGAACTTTCGGGAATACAAAGGTAGAGGAGGGTTTTTCCTTCGATGTCCACTGTTTCCGGCAATATATACAAAGGTGGATTGATTTTCTGAGGGTTATTCAGTGCAGTAACCAAATCCTTTTTAATTTGCGGTAAAGAATCCGCTTCGATCCCTTTAATGTTTCCATTGTCATCAACTCCAAGAACAATATACCCTCCATTGCGGTTCAAAAAAGCACAAATTGTCTCGTATACATCTCTATTTACCTGATCCCTGCATTCCTTGAATTCAACAGTAATTCCTTCTCCATCACGTATAATGTTCTTTAACTGTTCAGAGATCATATACCCTCACTTGCTCCCGTTTTTTGCTTTCTCAGCTTTTATTCTTTCCAGCAAAACCTCAGCTGGCTCCCAATCCTCCGCCTTTCGAACCTCTGCCAATTCTTTTTCATTAAGCAACTTTCCTTCAAACGCCTTTTTCAAAATACTCTGCCGAAGCGCTTCAGCTTTTTCCAGATTCGCTTCAATATCCTGCTCTATTTTATCGCAGACTGAAAGACGGGTTTCAATTTCTAGAATAATCTGCCTTTGCTCATCTAATGAACATAGAGAAATAGGCACTTCCCTCATATTTTCTAAACTGAGCACTGGGCGACCCATCCCATAGACTAAATTACTAATAAAAGTTGCCCCAAATCCATATGTTTGAAAATAATAATGCAAAAAAGGGACAATTTGTTTATTTACGTATTTCATTAATGCCACTGACTGACTCACATAAGCTTCCGAAATATCAAAATTTATATGAGCTACTTTGCCTACATTAGCTCCTGTGATGGTCATTAAAAGATCATCCTTTTCAACCAAACTTCTTTTCCCTTCTACCTTCTCAGGAAGATCAACAAAAGCCGCTTCTTCTAAAGCCAAGGAGTTTGTCTTAATATCTTGGGTCCTTATAAAATAGGCTCCTTTTTCAGAATAAAATTGTTTCCAATCACGAGATCCACTAGT
>CAZFNE010000461.1:0-1191 GCA_964520335.1 uncultured Methanosarcinales archaeon
CTTTTTCTATGTTTACTGGATAGCCTGTACTGGTGTTTTCGATTTTTTAATAATGGAAATTTTATAAGGCTATAAGCCTCTTTTTATTATCTGGATATTTTGAGCTACTGCAAGCGTTAATTTCAGTACATAATATGTCATTTTAGTAAATAATAGGCTTTTAAAGTAGAGTAATTTATGTGTTTATGAATTAATAATCTAAAATATAATAAAATATAAGAAAAAAAGAAAAATAAACCTGAAATATTATTTCAGCTAGCTACGATTTTTGAGGGAAAATATGGGCACGGATATAGGTAGTTTGCTTCAGAAAAGAAAACTTGAACTTTCAGAGCTTGCAAATAAGATAGTTGCTATAGATGCGTTTAATACATTGCACCAGTTTTTGAGCATAATCCGCCAGCGTGATGGGAGTCCTCTCGTGGACTCTGAGGGAAGAGTAACCTCTCATCTTTCTGGGCTCTTTTATCGAACTGTAAGTCTTGTAGAATTCGGAATTAAGCCTATCTTTGTTTTTGATGGGATCCCGCCGGATTTGAAATTCAAGACTTTGGATAAAAGAAGGGAAATAAGGGAATCGGCACATGAAAAATGGGAAAGCGCGAAGCGTGAAGGGGATCTTGAGGCTGCGTACAAGTATGCCCAGGCTTCCTCAAAAGTAAACCAGGATATTGTTGAAGATTCAAAATACCTGCTTGGCATAATGGGAATTCCTTATATTCAAGCCCCATGTGAAGGAGAAGCCCAGGCTGCACACCTGGTCCTGAAAAAAGATGCTGACTGCGTAGCTTCCCAAGATTATGATTCTGTCTTGTTTGGGGCAGAAACAGTTGTCCGGAATCTCACTATTTCTGGCAAACGCAAATTGCCTGGGAAGAATACATATGTTGATGTTGAACCTGAAATTATTGAACTGGAAGAAACCCTAAATGCCCTTGGGATTACCAGGGAACAACTTATCGATGTTGCAATTTGCGTAGGCACGGATTACAATAAAGGAATTGAAAAGGTCGGCCCTAAAACGGCTTTCAAGCTTATTAAAAAACATGGCGATATTTATGGGATACTCAAGGAAAAAGGAGCAGAAATCGAGGCTTTAGATCAAATCCGGGAATTTTTTATGCATCCTGACATAACAGACAATTATGAAATTAAATGGAATAAACCAGATGCTGATAAACTCCTGGATTT
>CAZFNE010000461.1:1291-2437 GCA_964520335.1 uncultured Methanosarcinales archaeon
CTTGCCCTGGTCATAATTACGCTTCCGCCAACAGACTCGTCAAGCATTTTTTGGACTTCGGTTTGAAGCTGCAAGCCTTCGGTTCTATTGTCTACAAAGGAATAAACTACAGGCCCAAAAGAACTTACTCCTGCCCCATAAGACTGACTGCGCATGAAAGCCGCAATATTTTTAACAAAATCAGGCCAGATAAGGCTTTCTCTTTTATTGAACCCTACATTCTGGACATGATTTACGGCAGCTCCAAAACTTTCAATATCCTGTTCAATCACTGCAGGCATCATTTGCATAAGCACTACATGTGAAATTTCCCGGACTTCTTCTATGGGAAGAGGACAGAATTTTTTGAAGATCTCGATCTCTTCCTGGTCATGCATGCCTTTTTCGTTCGGGATTGCAACAACCATATCCCAGTCTGGAAAATTTTCTCTGAAGAGCACAGGGCCAGGAGGCACTCTGCTGGCAGCAGAAGGAAGGAAAGCTCCTTTATCCTTAAATTTATGCCCTCCGTCAACAATAAAACCACCTTTTTCAAAAGCGGTTGCCCCAATGCCTGAGGTTCCTCCTCTTTTTACTGCATATGAGAGTTCCCTAACACTTTTTCCAAGTCTGTAAAGTTCATTTACTGCGGCAGCAGCAGCCAGGGCAGACTGGGTTCCGGATCCAAAGCCTACATGTGCAGGGAATGCCTCTTCTACATTAATCCTTACTCCTTTTCCTTCAGGCAGTATAGCTTGGGCGGCTTTTTTCATCCGGTCAGCAAATCCCTGCAGCCCTTCTATAGTGATACCTTCGGCTTCTTCTGCTTTAATTTTTATGTTTGGAGGGGAAAGAGTCAGGCCTGCTCCTCCATCCATCCTTCCTATCTCTCCATTCATATCAATGAGTGTCATATGAAGCCTGCAAGGGGTGGTTATTTTTATCATGTACAATACAATCCTGTGTACGGGCGATATTATTACTAGTTCTATATCTCTTAAAATTTTATAAAATTCCGAATCGCAGTTCCTTATGCAGCTATTCTTATTGCAGGTATGGCTATTTAAGCTTTTGAAAAATACCAGCCATACATTTTAGATTCCAGAAGACATGGAATAATAAACCTTGTCTGAAACCTGGTCTAAAACCGGGTTTCGAAGTCAAAAA
>CAZFNE010000462.1:0-2394 GCA_964520335.1 uncultured Methanosarcinales archaeon
GCAGGCACCATTGCCCCTGCCCAGTATTTTTGGAAAGTTTCAATGGATTGATCTACATTTGTTCCATAATCAACAAAAAGCTCAATTGCTTTTGGCATGTCTTCCGGATTCTTACCCGCATCCCTGACTCCCTGTTCGAACCTGGAAAGAATCTGCTCATATTTTCCCATTTCCGTACCCTGTCCCACAGTTAAGAGCCCGTCTCCGTAATAGCCTGCAACATAAGAGCTTTCCGGCACTAGAGCAGAAATATAGATAGGAATCTCGTTCTTTGGCAGGGTATATAATTTTGCTTTTCTTGTCTGATAATAACAGCCTTCGAAAGTCACCTTTTCCCCTGTCCAGAGTTCTCGAATAAGATTTATTGCTTCTACCATCATTAGCTGACGCTCATTATAATGCGGCCATTTAAGGGTTACAGGGTATTCGTTTAAAGCTTCCCCTGTTCCAACAGCTAGGTAAGTCCTTCCGCCTGCAAGAGAAGATACGGTTGCAGCCGCCTGGGCAATAATAGCAGGATTATACCGTAAAATCGGGCAGGTCAGACCGGTCCCAAGTTCTATGCTCTGAGTACTTGCGGCTGCAGCTCCAAGCCAGCTCCAGATGAAACACGCCTGCCCGCTCTCACTCCAGGGATGAAAATGATCACTTGCATCAATACTTTCAAAACCTGCTTTTTCTGCAGCTATTACCTGTTTCAACAAATCAGAAGGTGAAAACTGTTCAGGTGCAATTTTATATCCCAATTTAAGCAATTTTGTCCCCCGTTACTTACTCATTATTATAGGATTAAAAATTATATTAAACATTATGTGTATTAATCATACTTATCTTAGAAAATAAATCCCTTGAAATGCCTTTAAACGTTCATACATAAAAGAAAATAATAATGGCAAAATAGAGAAGTATAAGGAAATCTAAGGACTAAAAGTAGATGTAGGGGTTTTAAACCAAGATAAGAAAGTAATTACTTAATTGAGTTTTCTTGGACTTTAAATGAAAGTAAGTGAAACGAACAGTTTTAAACTAGGTTCAAGATAGCTACTTTGTATTTTTGAGAGATATTACTCCTCGTTAGTAATATTGAAGCAAATTGTATACTCTGTTCCATTTTCCCTTTTCAATTCAATTGTGCCGCCCAACTGTTCTATAAGGATATTTACCAGTTGCAGGCCGAGAGTATCTGAATTTCCAAAATCCACTTTATTAGGAATCCCAATTCCATTATCTGAGACAATAAGGGTGTACTGGAAGAAGTCTTCATTAAACCCTTCTTTCTCATCCTGTTTATTTAATAACTCCTTAGTCAAAAGCTTTATTTGGATTTCTCCTGTTTTCCTGCCTGAAAATGCATATTTTACAGAGTTGGTTATAAGTTCATTAACTATAATTCCAAGAGGAACTGCAATGTCCATATCAAAAAAGATATCCTGTTCGAGTTCCATATTTAGTGTAATATCAACTTTTCCGAGACTGTACGTCTTAAGCAGGCTTTTTGCGAGTTCTTTAAGATAAGCCGGAAATTGCAGTTCATTGACATTTCCACCCTTATACAGCTCCTCATGAATAAGGGCAATTGATGCAACTCTATTCTGACTTTCCTTGAAGGCCTCAAGAACCTCTTCACTTGCAATACATTCTTTGCTGCCCAATTTCTCAGCCTGGAGATCAAGAAGGGATGAGATTACCTGTAGATTATTCTTAATTCTATGATGGATTTCTTTCTTGCGGGAATTTTCGAGGGCAGCAAGCATTTCTTCATTTTTCTTCTGCTCAGTCAGGTCAGTAGCAACAAGACACCAGGCATTTGGGGAACCTTCAGCCTTTAAAGAACTCACGGATAAATATACAGGGATTGAACTTCCTTCTTTGTTTATCAAGTAAATTTCTTCTCTGCCTGACTGCTGTTTTAAAAGCTCCCTAAAATCAGGCTCATTTTCAAGAACAACGAATTGGTAAATAGAAGTCCCGATTACAGTCTGAAGAGGGGCTTTCAGAAGTTCTGCAAAGTGCCGGTTACAATAAAGAATAGTCCCATCACATGCCAGAGTAGCAGTGCCTTCACTCATCGTCTCTACAAGAACACGATAAGTCTGGTCTGCACTATCCAGGGTAAAAATCAACTCCCCCTTAGAGCTGGGTATAACCAGAGCATCAAGATCGCCTTCACTTATAGCACGACTGAGCTCTTCAGCTTCCTCTAATCTGGCTTTCAGGCTCTTTATTTCAGCCTGCAAGGCTGAATTTTCATCAAGGAGTGCTTTATATGATAAAGGATCCTGGTTTTTTGGCAATTCATAACTCATCTGTAAGGCTCTTTACCTGAGTTTTTTTAATTATTATAGTCACCTCTACATATAATGCAACATTATTATATTAGAGATTCATATATTA
>CAZFNE010000463.1:0-2392 GCA_964520335.1 uncultured Methanosarcinales archaeon
GTTGCAGGATCCAGAGTCCCGCATGATTGACCACTACACTACCGGGCTTCAATGAATTTTCGCTGTAGGGGGCAAGCCTCTCGCCCTCGAGCGTATCTTTTAAAGGAAGAATTTATATATATAACTTTCGGATGAATATTTATAAATTAAAAATAAAGAAAAATAGTATTTATTACAGGCTTTCTTCTGGCTGGGAAAGTACTGCAGTCCACCACCAGCGGGCCATATCTATGAGGTCTTTAGAAAATTGGCCTGAAAGTCTGTATTCCTTATTTTTTATGGAAATAAGTCCAGCTCCAAGCAGTTTATTGCGCATTGCATAAAATGAGGCTCGTCCTATCTGCAGTTCTTCCAGAAGATTTTTCCATTCATCTGTGCGAACTGCATTTCCTGCAGCTTGCCGTTCTTCAATAATATTTAGAAATTTTTGACCCCTAACAGCTGTAGCGTCTTCCTGAAAAATTCGCCTCATAAGACCGTAATAAGGGTCGCGTGAATGGCTTATTCGGGTATTGGCATCCGATCTTACCACTATTGTTGTTGCTGTTCTGGGGGCGTTTTTCACAAGGGACATTTTAATCAAAAAGTTGAAAAGAAATTATTAGCACATTTATTATTCAGGCCTTAGATTCAGTTTTTGACGAACTTACAATTTTCATAAGTAAATCAACATATTCTTCTCTTAACACATAGACCATTGGAGTTTTATAAGATTCTTTATGGGCTCTCAATATCCCCAATTTTGAATGGATATAACCTACCATGGACGCAACCGTATTTCTCGAAACACTATACTTCGTTGATAGCATTTCATGTAATTCATCAATAGTTGCTTTTTTTACTTTGATGAAAATGCATAATATAGCCCGCCGATATCCACTGGTATCTACTTCAAGGAATTTCTCTAATCTGGATTTAATTTTAGCTCGGATGGATACCATTAATTACCACCTTTACTGATGTAGTAAACTATGTCAGTGATAGCACTATATATAGGTTTGTAAATTTATTCGGCCTGATGGAATTTATATAAAAAGCAAAGAACTTATAAACAAATTTACTTTATCTTTTGTCCATTTTTCTTATACTTATATATTCTTTCTCTAATATATTGCTTTTCATCATTCATAGAATCATAGGTACTTTTCCGTTTTTGTAAAAACTTTCTTTATGCACACCAAAATCTTATTTTTTAATAATTAATTCCTTCGATAAAAACTGTATAACTTCTTATAAATATAAAGTATTTCAACCATTGATCTAGATTTTTTTAAAGATTTTATATAAGGGGCTTCTAATGATCAGCAAAAGTTTTTCAAATTTTTTGTGAATGCATTTATTACAATTAATACTATAAAGTATATGATTTTAGCATACATAAGATTCTATTACATATTTTTTTTAAAAAAATCTAAACAATATATGATTAAAATTTTAAGAGCTAAAAACATAAAAGTAAAACTTTGACAGCTTAAAGAAATTAGATAATCTAATCTAAAAAACCTTTACGAATGGATTACTTTTAATAGGTTAAAACCATTTAGACGAAAGCGGCAAAAGCAAATTCCTGAACTTAAATAACAGTAAAAGTCCTTGGTCTGGCCAGGGGTAGATAATATGGAATATATCTATGATCTTAAAGAACATTATCTCTGCATCGAAGAAAAACTAATACCTGCGTACAGTCTTGAGAAAAACGAAATCGGAAACTGTAGTAACTGCGATGAAATCATATTCAGCCTGAGTTATCATTCTATAGGAGATACAATTGGAGTTGTAACAAAGTGTAGTTCATGCGGAGCTTTTTCTATTAATATTTATGATTTGCAGTGGAACTGGATGGATGAAGCCGCTGTGTCTCTCCGCCCTATCCAGATTCCAATAACTAATCAGACAATTACAGATTGGAAAAGTCTTGAAACAATTCCTTTAAAGAAACTGCAGGTCGTTTTTTCAAATGGCGAAATTGAAGCCCTGATTTCAAGGGCAAAAAATGAAACACCTATTCGGCAGTATCTATATCGGGCTCGGAAAAAATACGATCTTTTTGAGGAAATCTTCGAGTTAAAATTTGAGTTATAATATAAAGTTACAAATAAATTATTATCAGATAAAAAAGCTCAAATATCTAAACGAAACATTATAATAAATAGAAGTAACTATATAATAATTGAAATATAATTTACAAGAAAATTATATTTTATATCTTCTATAAAAATTAAAAAATATAAAGAACAATAACTATTATGAATTATATTTAATCAATTATTAATTCTTAAAACAATTTTTTTGTAAATTTGATAATTTCGATAAATTAACAGGCTTCCATGTCAATTATTCTATTATAAATTATTCTATTTACGGAGTTTGTTATTTTATTTATAGTTTTATT
>CAZFNE010000464.1:0-2389 GCA_964520335.1 uncultured Methanosarcinales archaeon
CCCGCAGGAGGAATTCCTCCAGTCTGATTACCTCCTGTTTGATTTCCACCAGTTTGGTTACCATCAGTCTGGTTTCCAGTCTGATTACCGGTTTGATTCTCTGTTTGGTTTCCGGTCTCATTGCCTGCAGGTGGGATAAGGACGGCATTTATTGAGTGAATTACCCCATTTGTGGCATTGATGTCCTGAACAATAATCTGGGCATTTCCTACAAACACACCCTGACTTGTAACAGTTACAGGCAACTGGCTTCCTTGCAGGGTTGTGATGTTCGTCTGGTTAAGGACATCTGTTCCCATAAGCCTTCCATTAGCCACGTGGTAAAGAAGAATCTCTCTTAACGCAGTCGTATTATTCAGGAGAGCATCTACTGTGCCATCAGGTAAAGCTTCAAAGGCCTGGTCCGTTGGGGCAAAAACCGTAAATGGACCTTCTCCTTTCAGGGTTTCTGTAAGGTTAGCAGCGTCAAGCGCCAATAAAAGGGTCGTGAAGTTCCCGTCCTCAGCTGCTGTCTCAACAATATCTCCCTGCTCGGATAACAGTTCTGGCGGAAGCAATACGGTATCAACAACATGTATGACCCCGTTATCTGCAGTAACATTGGCCTGCAGAACCTTTGCATCTCCTACAAATAATCCCTGGCTTGTGTTATTAATTGATAAATTGTTGCCCTGCAGGGTTGTAACATTACTCAGATTAGCAAGAGCTTCCGAGTTAAGAGTGCCGTTAACAACATGGTTGAGAAGCACACTTTCCATAGCATCAGAATCTTCTAATAATGCATTAAATGTGTCTTCGGAAAGGTTCCCAAAAGCCTCGTCTGTCGGGAGGAACAAAGTGTACTGTTCCTGACCGCCCAGGATATCGTTTATGCTACTATTATTAAGAGCACTCGCCATAATAAGGAAATTCTCATTACTCCCTACCCGATCTCTTATAGTACCGTTAGTGGCATTAGTATTGTTAGTAGCATTTGCTCCATTGTCCTGTGCATGAACAGCACAGGAAGCTACACATAATATTAGTAAAACAATTAAAGTATGGACTAGCCTACGCAATCCCATTCTAATTCCTAATTCCCCCATTTTGTATTCTTCAGCAGACGGCGCCCAAATTTTACATTTAGACCCTTTTTTAATCTGTCTGAAGTTTTGTCCTGTGTGAAAATGTATAATTTCCAATTTTATATATCATACAAAGAGTATTTGTATCTTCTTATTAATATTATTTTATAAAGAAAATATGGTTTTTATAAAAATTTTTTAAACCTTTCAAGTTAAAAAAACTTTTGCAGGAGATTTAATTATGGAATTTTTTTCTTTTTTGCTTTTTAGAAAAAAGCCGGTTTTTCGGAAAATTTTCAGAGAAAAAGCTATTTATTTCCATATTTTTTTATTTGATATGCATTACATAATTCTCTATTTACTCAAAGAAACAAATTGATTAAGAAATGTTATAAAAATAACACAATTAGTATGTTTTATAAGTAAATAAAAAATACCTGGCTGAAGTAAAAAAAAGAACAGTTTCGGAAAATAAAATACATATATTATATATTAATACTCAGAAAATGTAAGAAGCATAATCATTGTCATAACCTTATAAAGACAGTTTAAATACAAAACTGGAAACAAATCCGGGAGACAAAGCCTGAGAGAAAAAACGAATTTCCTAGATTCCAGAATATATCCAAAATATCAACAGCTATATCGGCTGCTCACACCTTCACAGAGTTAAGGCTTCGAAGAAGCTTGACTGTAAAGAAAATTGGATAAACCTGAAAAACTGAAAGTTCTTAATTAAAACTCTTTTTACCTGTTTGTGTCGGCGCTCACATTAAATATTTGTTATACTCTTCTCTCAAGCTTATCCAGATAAACCTAAACTTGGAGGCCTTGAAAGAGGCAGATAGTCAATGTCAGTCCCATTAATTTCATATGGTAGATCACAGATCCCATCGGCATCAGTATCATTAGAAAGCTGGGAAAAACCTTTTCCACTTAAATCAGCCCAGAAGTTTCCTCCAAGATTCTCTCCTCCCATGATATTTCTTCCAGTCATTTTTGTAATATTCCAGGTATTATTGCCTTGGATATCCTCAAATTTTACATTTACATTGTTGTTGAAATAATTATTATGAATGCGATTTCCAGTACTTTGTTCCAGTAAATAAATCCCTGATTCGTTGCATGCTATAATTAAATTATTAGCCAGTTCATTATCATGGCAGTCCTCTTTCAAAAGTATACCCGTACCGCTATTTGAGATAGTATTATTGTAGACTTCCGAACCAAAGATAAATGCGAGATAAATCCCATACCTACAGCCTATAATCCTATTATCGTGAACTATGGTTTTTGCCTGGACATCGAAAACATCAATTCCGGTA
>CAZFNE010000465.1:0-2387 GCA_964520335.1 uncultured Methanosarcinales archaeon
ATGCCTCCATTCACTGGTAATTGGCGTATCATCATCCTGAGAACGGTATTTTTCATGGAGATATTGCACATGAAATCTCGTAGGTTCATCAAAAAACGATTTGAGTGAAGCAAGATCCATCCTAGAACCACCCGAGCCTGGAATATGGAGATTTTTTGGATTAGTTAATTTTTGGCTGTAGCCCCCGAAGGGATTAATTGTTTTAACTGGAACAGAGCAAAAGTTAGTTGGAGAAAAGCTTGCAGTAAAAGTATCTGAGGAGTCAGGCGAAACATTTAATAATGCAAAATTCAAATTATAATTGTCAGTTATAATCTGATTTTCATGTTCAGTCCCATCCCCCTGGCATTCCCAATTGTTGGGGAGATCATTTTTTTTAATCATCCTCGCCTCCTGCAACTGCCAGAATTCGTTTAGCAATCACTTTGTCCAATACATCTTGGCTTTTTAGCATGTGATCAAGTATATCGGGATGCTCGGAACTTACTCTCTTAGCCCAGAACAAAAAATTATTACTATTTTGAGATTCATCTTTCATTGCCGGAACGTCTCCTAATTGGTCATTGTTTCGGTTCTCCGGTCCCATCGGAGCCTTGGCCGGACTGAGGGACTGGAGAGATTCTTAAACTGTTATCAGCAGTCATTTCTATTTTCAGCTCATCACCTTTTCTTATGTTCATATTTCTAATCCAATCTGCCGGAATAGGCAGCATGTATGTATATCGTACTCTCTGAATTTTTCTACTTCCGAAGTTAAAGGTCATGTTTTAACCTCCACTATAACTTAGGCGAAATATCTATAAATAATGTTTTAGTTATCAATAACCTAGGTTATTAAAAACCGATGTTTATAAGCGTTTTTTTAACATATGTATTAAAATATGTTTAAATACTTTAGTAACATATAATATTTCATGGTTAGAGGAAAAGGTAAGCATTTAGAGCATAAAAAAATTAAGTCCTGTATAATTGAATATATTCTAGAGAAAAGTGAAGAGGTTCCTGAGCCTGATATTAGAGAATATTTAAAGAAAAAACATGAAGTTCAAGATCAAAGTACTATTAATAAACATCTGCATGATTTAGAATCTATTGGGTGCATTGAAAAAATCCCACCTATTAAAATGGGTCTTCGTAATAAGTGGAACGTAACGAAACTTAAAAATTTGAGAAATATTAGACACGAATTCTCTGAACTAAGTTTGCACAAATATGAAAAAGCTGTTAATATCGTCCTTCTGGAACTTGGGTATTTTGATACTAGTCCAGATTGGGTAATTTATTATCTTAAATTTTATATGTCCGCTTCCTTTTTTAACACATGTATAGAAACAGGAAGCCAAGCAGTAGATGAACGTATATTAAAAATATACAGAGATAGTAAAGATTCTCTTCGACAGCAGCGCATTAAAAATCTTTTGGAATTATGTTATTCTGCTTGTGTTAGACATTGTTCAGATTTTAAAGCTTCAGAAGAAGAATTTACAAGTGTCATGTATGCATTTTCTCTGCCGGGTATAAGTCGTTCCGATCTTCTATTTTCTTTGTTTAAAGATTACTTACATGGATTGCCCAAAGAAATACCTCAGCAAATATTCAAAACCCAGTTATCCGGAATAGAAGGAATACCCGATAAAATTCCAGAGGAAATAGACGATAAGGATCTTATAAAATATGTGCTCAATACTCTACACTTGCTTGAGAAACAAGGACGGGATTTTGAGGACACAAAGGATGATTTGCTTTTAGAGCACTTCCTCCACCATGACATGCTAATAGGTGCAGATTCCCCCGAAGAGATATACTTTGTTAATAAAACAAAAGAAAATCACTCTTTGCCTAGAGGATCGACAGTGCCTTGGCAGATAATCCTGAACGAAGCCGAGTTAGCTGACTTGAGACTAGCCAGTGAAATGATATTTAAGTATAAACAGCCATCGAGATTTAGTTTTAGTACTGTAGATGAGATATATCAGGCAGTGTTAGATTATTATAGCCGTTGGCAAGTACGACTATAATTGTATACGGCCTCAGAAGTTTTGTTGAACGTAACAGTCCGAAAGAAAGGGTATGCTCGAAGTTTTAAAGATTGCATCAAAAATAAGCAAAGATTATCAGCCTGTTCTATTTACTGATACTAAAAAATAAGTGGAAATTTAGTTGAGAAAGTTATTTCCCATTTTTAAGTGTCGTCTCCTTAAGTTTGGAAAATTCCTCAAGCTCTTGCTTCAGGGTATTTTTCATTTCTATAATTTCATTTATATCTGCAAACTGCATATATCCTTCTTTTATTGATCTTGATGCTGCTAATTCTTCCTTCATCCGCTCCATATCGGCTTGGAGTTGTATTATCGTGTTTCTTTCTACTGCTGCGTTTGCTGCTGCCC
>CAZFNE010000466.1:0-2367 GCA_964520335.1 uncultured Methanosarcinales archaeon
CTTTTTGTTTTGTAGAATAAGAAACCCATTATAAACCCTACAAAACCTGTATAAAATATTTCATAAAAAGTGCCGTATCCTGAGTGCATGAGTCCGAATAAAACACTTGCAATTATCAAGGCTTCCTTAACTCCCAAAACTTCCTGGAGCCTTGTTTGAAGAATTGATCTGAAGATAAGTTCTTCAATCAAACCTACGAAGAAAACCATTACAATGATAAGTTGAAGCAAATTTATGAAAGTTAGGTCTGGAATAAGGGGGCCTGTTCTAATTGTAAGATACTCCCCAAGTCCAAGCAAAAACCCTAAAGGTATGGACAGAAGCATATAGGTTGTAAAATTTTTTGTTGTAATTCCAACCTGTTCAAGACTTTCCTTATGATGTGCAATAATAACAGCACATGGTATTATCAGAGGCCCGTAAACGAAGATAAAAGTATAAAGGGTGATGTTGAAAAAGATGGGCATAGAGAGGTTTACAAGTCTTAAGACAGGCAGAAGCATCAGTGCCTGATAAATACTGTTGATTTCAGGTTCTTTTATAAATATACTGGAAAGAGAAAGTGTAATTAGAATTCCGATATGTATCCAGATTGCTGCTCCTATTCTACCTGAGAAAATCAAAAGTTCAGCAAACATTATTAAGAAGATCGGGATTGCCGCATAAATTCTAATTTTTTTATGTTTGGCTTTATCTGCTGCTATTTTATCAGGAGTTTGCTGGCCCAAACCAGGTAGGGAAAAAAGTTTTGATTTCTTAACGTCCACTTCTGCAGATGAAACTCCTATTCTGGACAACACTGAAAATATATTTATAAGTCTAAAATTCAGCTTCTTCTGCTCTGTAAAGAAATTACCCTTCTTTTGCACAGAAATATTCCCTCTTGAATCTAACAGATATAAGATTTATTTTTAAGATTATACTTGAAATGTCCCTAACAAGTTAAAAACTTATTTTATTTTTTAAATATGTATTCCTTTAAATGCGATTTTAGTATAAATTTCTATTGATAGTTGAGAAAAGAAGACTACGAGTTATGCTTAAAATACTAAAAAGGTTATAGATAGTTTTGTTTCCTGCTAGAGATGAGTTATTTTTTAGCTCTTCTGAAATCTAACTTTATACTCTTTTTGAGCCTACATTTTTAATACTGAGGTTGTCCCAAAACTCAAAATTACGCTACTAAATTCAAAATTACTAATTTAATTACAGAATAAATAGATGGTCCTGAGACTTTTATTTATGAAAAAATAAATTGGCTTTGGGATGAGCTCACTTAATAAGGAAAAAGGATATAAAGAATAAATTTGAATTAAAAACTCTTTGAAAATAATTTATTGGTTAAAAGAATTTATTGAATAGTTAGTTTTGTTAGTATCTGTTTTATTTACATCTACCCACAGATGTAGATCCCTATAGGGCACATTAGAATCAGATTCATTAAAGAGCAGAAATTCAAGTTTCATATTTTCTCCTTCAAATGAAGGAGTAACTTCAATTGGTTGTTCCCATGTCTCGTTGTGAGCAAGAGTAATTTCCCTTTGATTTTCCGGAAGAGATAAGGATTTATTATCGAGTTTTGCTTCAAGGGTATAATTTACTGGCCTGTACTCATGATTTACAACCCCCATTATTACAGTTCCGCTTTCACCAAGAGTGTATTTTGTTGGATAATTGTCAGCTTTTCCTTGAGGGCCAAGGATATAAAATTCCGTGAAATGTTCTCCTTCTTTTGGGGTTAAAACTACGTACATGAGAGTGCCGACTGAAAGAAGAATTGAAAAGACTAAAAAAACTGTGAGAGCTTTATCTAGATTCGATTCCGGTCTTTCCAGAATTTCAGCTTTTAGAGAAAGAGCTGTTTCTTTGAAAGGAACTTCAAAGGCTTCAGTTTCTGGCAGTTTTATTCTTCTAAAGTACGCAAGCCCGCACATAACTAAGGTAAAGATAGACAAGCTAATTAAAATTGGGAAAATCCTTATTCCCCAGGGAGTATAATTAAGCCCAAGTCCTATTAAAGGAACAACTGCAATACTTAGCCCAAAAGAAAGGGCTGTTCTTTCAATCCCATCAAGGTCAGATTTTGCAGGAAACAGGGCAGCTATCAGGGCATAACCAGGCAGAAAAAGAACAAGAGGAAGCCCAAATATATTTCTTAAGATGCTTTCGTTTAAGCCTGGTATGAGAACAAGGATATCAGTAAGGAATACAAGCCCTATTACGAGCAGGAGATCTGAGGGAAGTTTTTTTCCAGTCATTGAAGTCATCAGGCCTTATTTAACATTAACTTTCTTTAAAAATTATATTTTTGCAGTCTTTTAAGGGATTAAGTATTTTCCTTCATCCTTTTTATTCTTTTGCTTTATT
>CAZFNE010000467.1:0-2363 GCA_964520335.1 uncultured Methanosarcinales archaeon
TTTTATTTATAAACCAGTTTCAGTGAAAAAAGGCATATAAAGCTCTAAAATATATCTAAATGGATTTTAAAGACATTAAAAGATTAAGTGTTTAAGAGCTTAAATCACTTTAAAAAAGCTTAATTTAGAATTATCCTTCTCAAACTGCATAAAAAGGTATGATAATGCCTGGAAACACTGACAGTTTAGTGTCTTATTATCCCCGGTTAATTTTCGAACTTCTGCTCCCCCAAACAACAGTTCGAAAAAGCCAGTGTCCCCAAGCAGCTTTAAGTGTGTGGTAGAAATTCCACCTCACTCCCCGACCGATTTCCCAATTCCAGATATAACATTATACTATAAATTATTTTAAATTAATTCTGTAAAAAATTGTTTGCAAACGAATCGTTTTTTAAAAACAAAAATTTCAAACCAGACATAACTTTCGAAGCTGAAGATTTTTTGTTGAGAGTTGTTTTCAAGAAATATTTAATGAGGAAACGTTCTCATAATTCGGGCTCTGATATTTTCGGTCGTTAAACCAGATCACAAATTCAGTTCCGTTGTCTCTTTTAAGTTCCACATATCCATCTATCTGGTCAATAAGAAGGCTTACAAGTTGAAATCCAAGGGATTCTGGTTTCTCAAACCGAATTTCTTTGGGAATTCCTTTTCCGTTATCTGTTACCCTTAATATATAATCGAAATTGCCTTTATTTTTAGAGTCGGAAATCTCCCTGGAAATCTCACATATACAGGCAAGGTTTTCAGTTTTATAAAGATTTATACAAATTTCTCCTTTCAGGCCTTCTGGAAAAGCATGTTTTAAAGCGTTTGAGATGAGTTCGTTTATAATAATCCCAAGAGGAATTGCAGCATCCATTCCTAAAAAGACCTGTTCAAGGGAAAGTTTGAGGCTGACATTATTCCCCAGTATATAGGAGTGAAAAAGGTTTACACTCAATTTCCGGATATAAGCTGCAAAATTAAGCTTCTCGACTGTACTTCCTTTGTATAATTCTTCATGGATTAAGGCCATTGAGGCTACACGATTCTGGCTTTCTTTTAAAGCTTCAAGGATTTTAAGGTCATTAAATTTTTCAGCTTGCAGGCTTAGAAGGAAAGAGATTACCTGCAGGTTGTTTTTTATCCTGTGATGAATTTCTTTTATATGTATTTCCTGGATCTTTTCCAGGGCTTTTTCAGCTTCTTTACGTTCTGTAATATCCTGGATAGTTCCTCTCATTAGAACGGGGGTATTCTTTTCGTCAAATATTACCTTCCCCTGTGCATGAACTATACGTTCTGCTCCGCCAGGCAAAATTATACTGAAATCGGTTTCATAAAGCGCACCTGCGAAAGCTTTCCTGACAGAATTATTTATACGCTCTTTATCTTTTGGATGTAAGTAATTAAGAAATTCATTATAATTCTGGCCAGTCTTCTTAGGAATTAATCCGAAGATTCTATAAAGTTCCTCAGACCAGCATATCTCTTCGGTAAAAAGATCCCAATCCCAGCTTCCGATATGAGCCATCTTCTGGGCTTCGGCAAATCTTCTTTCATTTTCTTTTAAGGACTTATTGGCATTTTCAAGCTCTGCTGTACGAGCCCTGACTTCCTCTTCAAGGCTTTCGTAAGCTTCCTTCAGTTTGGTTTCAGCCTTTTCGGCCCTGATCCTTCCTGAATTTTCTATTTTTTCCCATTTTCCTTCATTTTTGGCCAGCGTGAACTTATGGGAAGCAGCTATCTCAGCAACCCTTGCTATATTGCAGGTCTCAAGAAAATACGTGCATAACGATATCATCTTATATTTACTAACAATACAATCCATTTCGCTTTCATAATAAATGACGTCTTTTCTGTAATGTTCAGACCAGGTAGAATCCCCACTCAACCTCAGGCCGTCATAGGCATTTGCATCTGTCTGGTTGACTTTTTCTATCCAGGCTTTTAAAGATTTATTAAAATCGGAAATATAGGTTTTCTCATACCAGTCAGTATACGAAATAATTTCGATTTGCCCTTTCTGAAAATAAGCCTCGAAATCAGGAATGAACCCACTTAGCGCTTGTTTTGCCTCTTCTAAACCAAGTTGTTCCGGAGTTATCCATATACAAAATTCCGAATTTTCCAGCCCTGATTTGAAATAAGGAGCAACTATGGCTATGAGATCTTTTCTGGTCTCATAGAACTGGCAGAAATGAGTTCCCCAGGGAATACTTCCGACAATATCAATGCCAGAAGCCCTAAGTTCACTTTTCATCTTTTATGCATCCAGGCAAATTTAATGGATTTTTATTTCGGTTTTAAGCTTGGTTTTCTGCCCTTCAGGGCTTGGAGTTTTCATCTAATTCTAAGTTTATTATTGTGATATATTATTA
>CAZFNE010000468.1:0-2358 GCA_964520335.1 uncultured Methanosarcinales archaeon
CGTATTTCATTACCCGGAGAACTTAACTGTATGATCGCCTTTTCACGGGCACCGGAGTCGAGTGCCCGACTTTTGATTGATGTAAGTAGCTGTGCCTGATCTGGCGGAAGTATATCGGCGTCGGTCTTGCCCAGCACATCAGATACAGATAAAGGGGGCGTAGGGTTGAATACCCAAATATAGCGCAAATCAAGATTCTGCTCAAAGATAATATCAGGGGAATTTGCTATAATAACTTGCAGCTGCATTTCTTTCTTGCGTAACTCTTCTTCTGTCTTCTTACGCTCAGTAACATCCTGAATTATTCCCTCTGCTCGAACAGGAATATTTTCTTCATCAAAAAAGATTTCCGACTGAGTATGTACCGAACGTTCTTCCCCATCAGGCAGGATGATCCGATAATCAATGCTTTGGAGATTTCCGTTAAAACCTTTCTTAATAGCTTCAATTACATACTCCCTGTCTTCCGGATGCACATAGCTTAAAAATACATCGTAAGTTACTCCGAACTCCTGAGGTTTGTGTCCGAAAATCCGATAAACTTCATCAGACCAATACAGTTTCCCGGTTGCAATATCCCATTCCCAGTGTCCAATATGGGCCATTTTTTGGGTTTTAGCAAAGCCCTCTTCGCTCTTTTTTAACGATCTATGTGCTTTCTCAAGCTGTATTTTCTTCTCTTCAAGCAGTTGCTCTATATTGTCCTTTACTTCCTTTGATTTCATATCTATTTCTTTTACAGCCTGGTTAGCTTTTTCCTCTACCCTTTTAAGTCCGGGATTTTCCATTTGTTCCCATTTGCCTTCTCTTTTTATCAAGGCAAATTGGTGATTCATAGCTGCACCGATAATATTAGTTATATCGAACTGATCGAGAAAATATGTGCACAAAGCCTTTATCCGATTGTTTCCAGTAATAATATCCAGTTTTTCTTCGTAATCAATGAGGGAATTCCAATCCTTTTTCAGCCAGGAAAAATCTTCACTCAATCTTAACCCATTATAGCCATTGTTTACAGCCTGGTTAACTTTTTTAATCCAGAGGTCTAAGCTTTTCTGGGAATCAAAAATCCCTTCATTTATATGCAAATCCGAGGAAGGAATAATTTCAATTTGTCCTTTTTCAAGATAAGTTTCAAACATGGGAATATTTTTTTTCAGATCTTCTACCGCTTCTTCTTTTGCTTCATAAGATTCTGGTGTCACCCATATGCAAAGCTCGTTATTTTCAAGTCCTGCTTTAAAATAAGGAATAAGTATATCCATTAGATCTTTTTGAGTCTGGTAAAGCTGACAGAAATGCTCGCCCCAGGGAACATCCCCAATAACATCGATACCGGATTTTCTCAAGCTTCTTCTCATAGTGAAACTATCTCCTATTTAGAAAAAGATTAGGGAGAGTTCTTTGACTATACGGTGTATGATCCTGCCTTCCCATACCACATGTAGACTTTCGCTTAAAAAAAATCTGCACAGAGGGCTATATGAAAAATCAAAAATCTTATTTGGATGAGGGAGACCTTAAGGGTTATATGTTTTTGGCAAATGGGTATTCTATTACATTGTATTTATTTTGTGAGTTATATATGCTTTGTCATATACTTTTTCAAGCCTGAGATATTATTAAATCCATATTATATAAATTGGACTAATATTTTTATTTCAGTAAAGTTCTGGAATTAATAAAACCACTTCTGAGCATATGGTCGGCAAGCACAAGCGTAACCATGGCTTCAGCAACCGGCACCAAACGTGGGGGAATTGTAGGGTCATGCCTTCCTTTAATTGCAATCTCAGTATCTTCGAGGGTTATAAGATCAACTGTTTTCTGAAGTTTCCCAATAGAAGGAGTAGGTTTTACTGCAGCCCTGCAAATAAGATCCATACCTGTTGAAATTCCTCCGAGGATACCCCCCGCATTATTACTTAAACAGGTTACTTTTCCTTCCTGGCTATAGAAAGGATCATTCATCTCGCTTCCACGCAAACGGGCAGCTTCAAATCCAGCTCCAATTTCAAAACCTTTAACTGCGGGGATACTCATAATCGCTTTTGCAAGATCTGCATCCAGCCTGTCAAACACAGGCTCTCCAAGGCCAGCAGGCACACCTTTTGCAATAATCTCAACAATTCCTCCGATACTGTCTTCTTCCTGCTTCAGGGCTGCAATTTTTTTAAGCATCTGTTCAGCAATCTCAAGATCAGCGCAGCGCACAGGAGTTTTTTCCACATTTTCAAGAATTTCTTCAAAGGCTAAAGGCTTTGCGTGAAGCCCTCCGAGTTCAATTACGTGCCCTGCTATCTGGATTCCGAACTGGGAAAGCAAAAGTTTTGCAAGGGCTCCGCCTGCAACCCTGCC
>CAZFNE010000469.1:0-2354 GCA_964520335.1 uncultured Methanosarcinales archaeon
CTAATCCCGTGATGCCCTGCATCTCGGGGGTTCGAATCCCCCTCTCGTCGTTTTTTCAAAATTTCAATTCTTATTCTCCTCCCATAAACTAATTATCAAATTCCCTTATACTTAGCATTTTAAGTTGATTTTAACCCCTTATTAATATCTTCTTTATTTTTAGACATAAGTTTTAATTATTTTCTGTTACTATATATTTAGTCTTTTTTCATATCGCAGCCAATAGAGGCCTTTTATTAAAAAATTATATGGCAATCTATAGAATAAGATTTATATTATTTAAGAATTAAATTTATATTGATGGCATCTCATCTTTTAACTGACCTATTGATTATCTTTGCAATCTCTATCCCGGTAGTCTATACATTCTCAAAATTAAAGATAGCTCCGCTAGTGGGCTTTTTACTTGCAGGAATACTTGCAGGGCCTTTTGGTTTGAAAGTAGTCCATGATATGGGGAATATTGATCTATTAGCGGAGATCGGAGTCGTACTCTTACTATTTACTATAGGAATGGAATTTTCTTTACGCGAACTTATCCAACTGCGTAGAATAGTATTATTGGGAGGCAGCCTACAGCTTTCAATCACTACTATCGTTGTTGCTTTTATCCTTTTCTGGCTTGGAAGCTCCAAGGAAACCTCAATTTTTCTTGGACTTTTAGTGGCATTAAGCAGTACTGCAATTGTCCTTAAATTACTGCAAGAAAGAGGAGAAATGTATAGTTTGCATGGACGAACTTCTTTAGGTATTCTTATTTTCCAAGATATAGCTGCAGTGATAATTATTCTCCTGATCCCTCTTTTAGCAGGGGTTTCTGGTACAGATACATCTTTTTTAGAACTTATTTTACAGGGAATTGGACTTATTATATTCACTATTTTAAGTGCAAGATATATTGTTCCTTTTATAATGTATCAGGTTGCAAAGACACGTAATAACGAGCTTTTTCTTTTGAGTGTTATTGTAATCGGCCTTTCTGTTGCCTGGCTTACCTCTATGGTTGGGCTTTCTTTAGCTCTAGGAGCTTTTCTTGCAGGCCTGATTATTGCAGAATCGGAGTATTCTGTTCAAGCCCTTGGAAATTTAATTCCATTTCGGGACTTGTTTATGAGCATTTTCTTTATTTCAATAGGGATGATGCTCGACCTGAATGTACTAAGAGAGCATCTATCTCTTGTCCTCGTTATAACTTTAGCAGTTTTAATATTGAAGGTTATAATAAATTCTCTGAGTACTTTTTTAATAGGGTTTTCTTTACATACAATGATTCTGGTAGGCTTTGCCTTATGTCAGGTAGGAGAATTTTCTCTAATTCTTGCAAAAGTAGGTTTAACAAACAGCTTAATTTCTCCTGTAGTTTATCAGGAATTTTTGGATGTAGCTGTAATTTCTATGGTGCTTACTCCTTTTATTATAAATCTTGGATACTGGACCACTAATTACAGTCAGTCCTTCCCCCTCCCTGTATTATTAAAATCTGGATGGTATAAACTCTTAAACGAACGTGGTAACCATGATGAGCTTGAAAACCATGTGATCATAATAGGTTTGGGAATTAATGGAAGAAATGTGGTGACTGCTGCCAAAGCAGCTTCAATTCCCTATTATATAATTGATATAAATCCTGAAGTCGTTAGAAGAGAGAGGATGAAAGGCGAGCCCATCCTCTACGGGGATGCTGCCCAAAAAGCTGTCTTAGAACACGCGGGGATAAAAAATGCAAAAACGGTTGTTGTAAGCGCAGGAGATCCCGCAAGCGCTAAAAGGATAATTGAAGTCGCTCGAAGATTAAACCCTCAGGTCCACATAATTGCCAGAACCCATTTCCTGAGTGAACTGGATAAATTTTACACATTTGGAGCAGATGAAGTTATCTCTGACGAATTCGAGAGTTCAATCGAACTTTTCACAAGAGTTTTACATAAATACTTGGTCCCCAGAAGTGAGATTAGTGCTCTGGGTGAAACTTTTCGTGCAGACCACTACAGGATGCTTCGCAGTCAAGAAATTCCTAAAAAGAGAATCTGTGACCTGGCCTTGGACTTTGCAGAGGTGGAAATCAGAAGCATAAGGGTTGGAAAATTTTCCAGAGTAGCAGGTAAGACTCTTGGGGAGTTGAATCTCCGAAAGATATATGGAGTATCTGTACTTGCGATATCGCGCCAGCATAAAATTATCCCGGGAGTTCAGGCAGAAACTGAAATCTTTCCTGATGATCTTTTACTTGTAATTAGCCCACCAGAAAAACTTGATGAGGTTAGAGCTTTGCTGGGAGGTAATGTGGAATAAAAACATTTTTTATTCCATTCGAATACCCCGCAGCTTGCTGCGGGGATGGAAACTTCCCCGAA
>CAZFNE010000470.1:0-2349 GCA_964520335.1 uncultured Methanosarcinales archaeon
TCCCATCTGGAAATATTCCACAAAGCGGATCCCGCAGTAATCGAAAAGTATGGAGAAGTAGCTCTCTCAGGTAAATCAAACCATTTTGAATTTTATACTCAGTTAACTAACAGGTATCTCGATGTTTATGCTTTCAGCCCTGAGCAAGGAAAATTCGCTGCAACTTTTAGAGATATTACTGAAATTAAGCAACACGAAGAACAAACTCGCCAGCGTATCGAAGAAATTGAAGCAGTAATGGAAGTTACGCCCGTTGCTATATGGATTGGACATGACCCACAATGCCATAACATTACTGGCAACCGGATGGCCAACGAATTTTATGAAGCCGAAATAGGAGAGAATGTTTCGGCAAATGTGACCCCTGTAAGACGTTTCTTTTACAATGGCCATGAATTGACCGCAGACGAATTGCCCATGCAAAAGGCTGCCTTTAAAGATATTGACGTGCACAATGAAGAGATAGATGTGCTATTGCCTAACGGGGAATGGAGAGGATTACTGGGATCAGCCAGCCCACTCCACGATGCTAAAGGCAATGTGAGAGGCAGCGTTGCAGCATTTATAGATATCACTGAGAGAAAAAAAACAGAAGCCAAATTAAAAGAAACTCTCGATAAACTAGAAAACCTTGTTAAAGAACGAACAGCAGAGCTTGAGAAGGCTTATAATTTGCTAAAGGAACGTGAAACAAGTCTTTCTGAAGCTCAAAGAATAGCTCATATTGGAAACTGGGATTGGGATCTTGTTACTGGCAATATATACTGGTCTGATGAAATGTTTCAAATTTTTGGATTTAACCCTCAAGAATTTGAAGTTAACTATGATGCTTTTTTAAATTACGTCCATCCAGACGATCGAAACTATTTGAATAAAGCCTTTAATAATGCATTAAAAGGAAAAAAACCACGAAACATTGATTACAGAATAATCTTAGCTGATGGAGAAGAGCGCGTAATCCACTGGCAAAGTGAAGTGATTTCTAACCAGGAAAATATTCCTGTTAGAATGAGAGATACAGTTCAAGACATTACTGAACGTAAAAAAGCAGAGAAAATGCTAAAAGAGAGCGAGGAGAAATTAAAAACTCTTTTTGAGCTGCTACCTGTTGGAATTTCCATTACTGATCAACAAAGAAAGATCTTGGACGCAAATCTTGCCCTCGAGAAAATAATGGGGATCTCCAGATCGGATTTGCTCAAAGGGGCATCTGGAACCCGAAAATATATCAGATCAAATGGCACGGAAATATCGACTGAAGGATTTCCCAGCTCAAAAGCTTTGAAAGAGAAAGGGTCGATTCAAACTGCAGAGATTGGAGTAATAAAAGAGGATGGCAGCGTTATATGAACAGATGTAACCGCAACCTCCCTGCCTTTTTCTGAAGGGCAGGTAGTTATCGTTACCAGGGATATCACCGAAAGCAAAAAAGCAGCAGAAGAACTTCAAAAAGCCGAGGAAAAATACAGGATTATTACGGAACAAACTGGGCAGCTTGTATACGATTATAAAGTTGAGGAAGACGTTGTCGAATGGACAGGCAATATAAAAGAAATTACTGGATATAATCCAGATAAGTTCATAAATGCGACTCTGGAGTTCTTCCTATCCTGTATTCATCCAGAAGACCTGAACATGTTTCTGAAAAGATTTGAATGGTTTATGACTTATGGGGGCACTTATAGGTCGGAGTACCGTTTTAGAAAAGAAAACGGGGAATATATTTATTTTGAAGATCATGGGGCATGCCTGAAAGACGAAAAAGGTATGGTAAAAAGAATTCTGGGTGCGATTAAGGATATAACTGAGAGAAAAAAGGCAGAGCAGACCTTTGCAAATATCGAGACTGCACGCAAAAAGGAAATCTTTCATCGTATTAAAAATAACCTGCAGGTCATCTCTTCTTTGCTTGACCTTCAGGTTGAGAAATTGAAAAGTAAAGGATATTCTGAAGATTCAGTTGTTCTTGCCGCCTTCAGGGAAAGCCAGGATAGAGTAGTCTCGATTGCCCTTATTCATGAAGAGCTGCATGAAAGTAAAGGAACGGATAAATTGGACTTTTGTTCCTATCTGGAGAAGCTTGTTGAGAATCTTTTTGAGACTTATAGGGTTGGGAATGTAGATATCGGTTTAAATATGGACTTGGAGGAGAACGTTTTCTTTGATATGGATGCTGCTGTTCCTTTAGGGCTAATTGTCAATGAAATTATTTCAAATTCGCTTAAGTACGCATTTAAGGATAGAGATCAAGGAAAGATTCAAATTAAACTTTGTAGGGAGAAGGGCAGAGAGTATATAAGTAAAGCCCCAGGGAAAAGAGAAGATCATAAAAGCAAGGGCACAAATTTT
>CAZFNE010000471.1:0-2348 GCA_964520335.1 uncultured Methanosarcinales archaeon
TGGCTTTCTCAGGAATTTTTACCTTTGTTTATCTGTCCAGAAAAATAAGAACTTCAAAAATCCTGGAGTTTTACGGTAGAAACAGTCTGATTGTGCTTGCCCTTCACTTTCCTCTAAAAGACGTTTTTTCAAAACTTACAGTTCTTGTGCTTGGAGTTGACATTGAGGCTTTCTATTATAATGCGGGTTTTGCTCTGGGCTTAACAATAATTAACCTTCTCTGCCTGGTGCCTGTAATCTTCATTATAAATAACTACCTGCCTTTCCTCATAGGGAAAAAAGCTTCACCCGGTAAATTAGAAAGCTTCAGGGCACGTTTAAAGAAATATGTAAGTTAAAATAAAAATATATTAAAGAGAATGTGATATACTCTAAAATCTATAATAAGTTTGTAATGACCTCAACCTGTTATGTACGTGCATCAAATCCGCAATTATATCCCTGAATCCTCTGGAGTGCCATTATGCACGACCATAACAGGGACTTTTGAGTTCCTTACTACTTTTTCTGCGACACTTCCGAGCAGGAATTTTTCTATTCCGGTTTTTCCAAGGGTACCCATCACTATAAGATCAATATTGTTTTTTTCTGCAAAATTTATAATCTCGAAACTCGGATGCCCCTCTAAAAGAATTTCTTTTACGGGAACCTTTGAGTCTTCTCCGAATTTCTTAACTCTGGATAGTATATTTTTTCCATCATCTCTCATAACTTCATGCATTGTCTCTTTTCCGGCAGTCCAACTATCAGAAATCGTAGAGGGGGTATTCACTACATAAACAGCGTAAACAGTGGCTCCGCTGAATTTAGCAAGTTTAATCCCATAAGAAATAGCTCTCTGACTATTCTCAGAACCATCTGTTGCAATCATTATATTTCGATATAATTCACTTACCATGTACTGACCTTCATTAAGAATTTTGGTTCGTTTCCGATTTAATAAAGAATCAAATGAAATACAGAAATCAGAACTAAAACGCTGTTCCAATCTTTAACCTAGAACCTGCATTCAAATTAATTTCTTAAGGCTATAAATCCTTACAAATAAATCCTATCAGTATACAGATTTATATTTAAGCATGTTAAACACATGAGACAGCTTTTTAACCTATACAATATGTTTATTCCGTTTTAAATTTGACTGTCTGATATTGACTGTCTGATATTGACAAAAGAACAATTAGAAAGAATGTATATTAGTTTTCAGGGTTAATTTTCCGGGTAAAAAACTACCTTTAAACAATTTATAAAAAAACTGCAATTTAGGTAAATCCTGTAAATAAATACCCAGAGAATTCTTCGTTCTCTGGTATAAAATTTTCCAACTTCTCGTAAAGGAAGTTCTCGAAATTAAGTAATCATGCCCGGTGCTTTTTTTCTTTAAATCTCTTCTTAACCCTTCCATGCACGCAAAATTAGTTTGCTTAATTCCCTCAGCCACAGCACCGAACTCGCTACTGCTATACACAGCAGCCAGTCGTTTAGGCTTAAACTCACAGTCGAAAATGCCTGTTGCAAAAAAGGCACATAAACAACTGCTACCTGAAGTAAAAATGAGAGTAGAACGGCTCCCCATAGCCATTTATTTGAGAAGAGGCCTGCAAACGCGCTGTGTTTATCCGAACGTGCATTGAAAACTACGAAAAGTGAGTACATTACAACAGTAGTAAAAGCCATTGTCTGCGCATAGGCCAGAGTTCCCGAGCCTTCTATCAGCCCTCCGGGTAAGCTGGAATCCAGGATAAATAAAGCACCTGCAGCCATAATTGCCCCTGTGAACAGGTTTCCGGCCCACATTCCGCGTGTAATAACTCCTTCTTCCCGAGGACGGGGCGGTTCTTTCATTAACCCTTCTTCTGCCGGGTCAACTCCAAGCGCAAGGGCAGGTGGGCCGTCTGAGATAAGATTTATCCAGAGAATTTGTGTGGCCAAAAGCGGCAAACCCACTCCTCCGTCTTCAGCTCGCAGCCCTATTATGTCTGCAAGTACAATGCCAAAAAACATTATCATAACTTCCCCAAGGTTTGAAGAAAGCAGATATCTTAAAAATTTCCGGATATTGGCAAAAATTGCCCGGCCTTCTTCAACAGCCCCTACAATGGTTGCAAAGTTATCGTCTGCAAGTACGAGATCGGCAGCTTCTTTGGAAACATCTGTTCCTGTGATGCCCATTGCTACCCCAATATCCGCAGTTTTAAGAGCAGGAGCATCGTTTACCCCGTCCCCTGTCATAGCTACAATTGCCCCTTCTCGTTGAAGGGCATTCACAATCCTCAGCTTATGTTCAGGGTTTACGCGGGCATAAACCGAAACTTCCTGGACTGTCTTATCAAGCCTGTCTTCAGGCA
>CAZFNE010000472.1:0-2344 GCA_964520335.1 uncultured Methanosarcinales archaeon
ACTGAGTGCGGGTCCATAGATTATGTAAAGAATCTTGCAATTTCATATATTAATGAAGGTAAGGCGAAACTGGATATTCTTAAGGATTCCCCAGAAAAGGAGCTTTTACTCCAGATTGCAGATTATATGATCGCAAGGCAGTATTAATTGAAATTTAATTAAGTTTAACAAAATTTGGTTAAAAATTTTTAAATTTTCATATAAAGTGGAATTTCAGGTTAATTGTAGCAATCGAAGTTAAATAAATTAGCAAGTTGCAATACCTGTAATCCATTACTATACTGTTAATTACAATTTACTTTAAATTTAGCATGAAAATTTTACAATTTTCATTTGTTTGAGCCTGTTATTTGAAGAATTTCATGTTCGTTTTTTGTTATTAATTTCTTACAGACTAAACCTTCTACAGATTATAACCTTCTGCCGATTAAATAAAGATTATAAAAAAGATCTTAGAAAATATATTTTTAAAATGTAATCTTTGAATATATAAGCTAAAATAAATACCAAAATGAATACAGATTAAAAAGAATGAATTAGCAGGATAGAATCCTGCCTTTAATGTCTCCAAAATTTTTAGCTTTTGGACTGGATTATTTTCTTGACTCAATTGTACTCTGTGCAGCTACAAGCCTTGCTATTGGGATCCTGTAGGGTGAGCAGCTTACATAGTCAAGCCCTATTTCATGGGCAAAGTGAATGGATCTTGGTTCTCCGCCGTGTTCTCCGCAAATTCCCAGCTTGAGGTCGGGTTTAACTGAACGGCCTTTTTGTATTCCTATTTTCATTATTTCCCCAACCCCTTCCCGGTCAAGGACTGCAAAGGGATCATTCTCAATAATGCCCTCTTTCAGGTAAATGGGTATGAATTTGGATACATCGTCCCTGCTAAACCCGAAGGTGGTCTGGGTAAGGTCATTTGTTCCAAAGGAGAAGAAATCAGCCTCTGCGGCAATTTTATCTGCAACAATTGCAGCTCTTGGCAGTTCTATCATCGTACCTACAAGATAGTCGATTTTTATGCCTTTTTCGGCCATTACAGTCTCTGCCATCCTGCAAACTTCTTCTTTTGTAAGGGTAAGCTCTTTTACAAGCCCTACAAGAGGAATCATAATTTCGGGAACAATCTCCGTTCCTTCAGCTACAAGTTCACAGGCCGCTTCCATTATTGCACGTACCTGCATATTGTAAATTTCAGGATATGTGATTCCGAGCCTACATCCTCTGTGCCCGAGCATTGGGTTCAGCTCTTTTAAGGTAACTACACGCTGAATGATCTTTTTAACTTCCTGGATCTTCTCATAGTCTCCTATAACTTCAAGTTTCCTGAGCCTTGCTTCCAGTTCTTCTTTATCAGGCAGGAATTCGTGTAGTGGTGGGTCAAGCAGCCTTATAGTTACTGGCAGACCTTCCATGCTGCGGAAAATTCCAAGGAAGTCTTCCTTTTGCATTGGAAGTAGTTTTGCAAGGGCCTTTTCTCTAGCAGGCTCATCTTCAGCCATGATCATTTCTCGGACTGCAGGAATCCTTTTTTCCCCAAAGAACATGTGTTCAGTCCTGCAAAGCCCAATGCCCTCTGCTCCAAGCTCACGTGCCAGGTCTGCGTCTGCAGGGTTATCTGCATTTGTTCTTACTCCAAGGGTTCTGATCTCATCAGCCCAGACAAGAAGTTTCTTTAAGTCATTGTTTATTTCGGCATCAATTAGGTCTACTTTCCCTGTGATGACGCTGCCTGTACTCCCGTCAATTGTGATATAATCATGCTCGTTGATTATAATCTCGTTTACTATGAAAACGCTGCTTTTTATATCGATTGAAATTTCTCCGCACCCTACTACACAGGGTTTACCCATACCTCTTCCAACAACGGCTGCATGTGAAGTCATCCCGCCGCGCACGGTAAGGACACCCTGAGCGGCTGCCATACCTCCTATATCTTCAGGAGAGGTTTCTGTTCTGACTAGAATAGTCTTTTCTCCTTTCTCGGCCATCATCTCAGCATCTTCAGCAGTAAAAACTACTTTTCCTACAGCAGCCCCAGGCGATGCAGGTAAGCCTCTTGCAATTACTTGAAGAGTTATCTTGGGATCAATTCTTGGATGCAGGAGCAGGTCAATGTGTTCGGCTTTGACTCTGGTAATTGCAGTTTCTTTATCTATCAGCCCTTCTTCAACCATATCGGTTGCAATCTTTACGGCTGCAGCAGCTGTCCGCTTTCCTGTCCTTGTCTGCAGCATATAGAGGTTTCCTTCCTGGATTGTAAACTCTATATCTTGCATATCTTTAAAGTGAGCTTCAAGCTTCTGGCAGATATCAATAAGTTGTCTGTATGCTTCAGGGATTT
>CAZFNE010000473.1:0-2338 GCA_964520335.1 uncultured Methanosarcinales archaeon
GGTTAACTGCACCGCCACCGCATGCGAATGGGATCTGAATTCCTTTCTCAAGGAGTTTGTCGTTAACTTCCTTGAAGGCATACATGGTGGTTGTCATGAGAGCGGTTCCTGTGAGCAGAATTGGTTTTTCTTTTACAACTGCGGTAATAACTTCATCTACAGGGACATCTCTTCCAAGGTCGATTACTTCGTAGCCGTTGGCTCTAAGTAATGCGGCCACGATATTCTTTCCGATGTCGTGGACGTCACCTTCTGCTACATGGCAGACAACTCTTCCCTTTGGTTCAGGAACTTCATCTGTCTGTGACTTAACGTAGTCGATACCATTCAACATGGCGTCAGCAGACATCATAACATTTGGAAGGAAAATGATACCATCGTCGTAGAGCTGGGTTACTACTCCCATACCTACCATCAGAGCATCATTGATAAGGTCGATTGGCTTCTTGCCTGCATCTATTGCAGCCTGGAGCGCGTCAACAACGTCATCTTCTTCTCCCTCATAGATTGCTTTTGCAATTGGGTAAATAAGTTCGTCTTTGGGGTAAAGCTCTTCTGCGGCCTCGTCAGGTGTCATTTCCTTTTCGAGGGCGACGTTATAACGCACTAATATGCCGTCGATGTCTTCCAGTTTAAAATCCAACATATTTTAACCTCCATTTTGTACAAGGATCTTCGATTGCTCAGATCGTTGATCCAGCAAGTTACATCTCCCTGAAGTTTTCAAGCTCATATTGCTAAACACTTCAAAATACAGGACAAAGAGACTTGAAAACCTCCAGATCAAGTCTCTCTGCCATTTGGGGTTTGGATAACTTCTTAGTGATGGGGATTGTCCACACAGGCTTATTTTACACCCTTTTCCCGTTTTTATGCTTCTTTTAGGAAGCAGCAAATAAAGGGCCTGAAAATTTCCGTTTTTTCCTGCGTATGGACTTTTTTTTCTTGATTAAAGGTGTAATCCCTTTTGTATTCGGGAATGCACTTGCAGAGCACAGTTGGAGTTAATTGCATATACCTTCACCGATGCTAATTTTTGCATTGCTATAATTTTATAATTCTCTTTCCAATTTTCTCTGCAAATGATATTATAAAAAAGAAGTTATTTTTTGCCCTCGTTTATCTGAACAATGAGATTAAAATTTATACACCCATTGTCCTTTTCCCAGGAGATAACTCAGGGCGCAGAGGTTTGGAATTTAAGGATTTTAATTTTGAGCATTGGAGGTTATCAAGCCGGTTTGTTTTTCCTCAAATCTGGAAGACAATAAAATAAGTTATCCAAACTTCTTTTCAAAAAGCACACAAGTAATCTGGACTTGTTTTCGGCTCCGGCTCTTTATCTTCAGAGTTTTTGTTCCTGGATAAGGGCTGAGTAAGGGCTGAATAAGTGCTTTTAAATCTTATATTTTTTTATCGATCTTAAGCTTATTTAAAGTTTATTTTTTGGCTTTTCTTAATTTTTTTTTAATAATGTTGGACTTTCTTGTAATAGAGTTATTACGACTCTGTTTTTAATTTCTTTATAAGCAAGTATCAGGCAAGATTCTGGAGGTTTTTAGAGAAGCCTGAATTTAAACTTCTAAAAAAGCCGATTAAAAACACAACATCTTTATATCAGCATTTTATGATGGACAACCGACGATGACTTTTTTATCATATATTAAGTTTTTGCATGTCAGGTCACTTCTATCCTGAACCGGAAATATTCTTCCGTCTAAACTAAATCAATAAAAATCATTTTTTATTCTTCTTATTCTTTTGAGGGCTGCCTGTAGGGATATTTCTCTTTATTAAATACAGCTTTTTTCATTCTCTAAATTTTATAATTATAATTTTGTCCACTTCTCACTCTGCACCTGAACCCCGCATGGCTATTTCTTTGAAAATATTCTCTAATTCATTATATTTCTCAAATATCCACTTAGAGTAATATATCAGATATAACGTGCAACACAGTATATTTTCGCAGAATAGACGATTAATTCCGGCTGAGTCTCTTAATGATAAACTGCTATTTGAAAATCAGGTAAAGTATTGATGGTAATTAAAGTGCAAACACTTTAAGACTCACTTCTGATAAAATTCACTTTAGCATATGATTAATCGAAAACTGTTAAAAGATAGTTTTATCTATTAACGCCTGTATCTAATTAAATTGTTATAACCGGGGGAGTCTCAATTCTTAAAAATAAATAATAACTTTGGGCAGCTATTATAATGCTTGATTTATAAGACTTGATTTTTTAATCAATCCTTTAATCCAAAATTTATATACCGTGAGCCCAGAATTCTCTCATTGAAATATATAATTATATAATAAAATAATAATTCTAAT
>CAZFNE010000474.1:0-2334 GCA_964520335.1 uncultured Methanosarcinales archaeon
AATACATTAATAATGGGTTAGGTCTATTCACCTACGTTTTAGCTTCATTATTCCATTTCATTTATTTATCCCCATTTAAGGTGAATTTATGTCTTTAGCAAATCTCAGAACACATTATACGGCTGAAGTCAAACCCGGAAAAGTTGACGACGGCCAGAAAATTACCCTTGCAGGCTGGGTCCACGAAGTAAGAGACCTCGGAGGAATCTGTTTTGTAGTGCTCCGGGACAGGGAAGGAAAGGCCCAGGTTACTCTGGTAAAGAAAAAAATCGATAAGGCTCTTTTCGATACAGCGAAAAGACTTGTCCGCGAATCGGTAATTTCAGTAACAGGAACTGTTAAGTTTGAAGAAAAAGCTCCAAACGGATATGAGCTTCTTCCTGAAGAAATAAATGTCCTGAATGTCGCGGGTTCTCCCCTTCCAATGGATACGACCGGAAAAGTAGAAGCAGAACTTGATACCAGGCTTGATTCCAGGTTTATTGACTTCAGGAGAGCTGAAACAACTGCAGTTTTTCAAATCAGGCACCAGGCTCTTCAGGCAATCAGGGAATTCTTTGTAGAAAACAAATTTATTGAAACTGCAACCCCAAAAGTTGTAGCAACTGCAACCGAAGGCGGAACCGCACTCTTCCCGATTACCTATTTTGACAGGGAAGCTTTTTTGAACCAGAGCCCCCAGCTTTTCAAGCAAATCCTCATGAGCGGAGGATTTGACAGGGTTTTTGAAATCGGGCCGATTTTCAGGGCAGAAGAGCACGATACTCGCAGGCACCTTAATGAAGCTACTTCTATTGATGTTGAAGTCAGCTTTGCAGACCATTTTGATGTAATGGAAATTCTTGAAGACCTTGTCGCTTATGTCTACACTCAGGTTATTGAGAAATGTGCAACTTCCCTTGAAGTCCTTGGGGTTGAACTTAAAGTGCCTAAAACTCCTTTCCTGAAGCTCACTTATGATGAAGTAATAAAGATTATAAATTCCCATTCAGAAGAAAAAATGCAGTGGGGAGACGATCTCGGCACACTTGGAGAACATACTGTAGGCGATTATGTCTATGAAACCACAGGCGAGTCCCACTATTTCATAATTGACTGGCCAACCGAGATTAAGCCTTTCTACGCAATGCCATACGAGGACAGGCAAGAGTTCAGCAAATCCTTTGACATGATGCATCGCACAATGGAACTTTCCTCAGGGGCCCAGCGCATCCATATTCCTGACCTTCTTAAAAGCAGGATTGAGTCCCAGGGCTTAAACCCTGACGGCTTTGAGTTTTACCTTAAAGCTTTCGAGTTCGGTATGCCTCCTCATGCAGGCTGGGGAATGGGCTGTGAACGCTTTATCATGACAATGCTTGGGACTGAAAACATAAGGGACACTGTGCTGTTCCCGAGGGACAGGAGAAGACTTTCTCCTTAAAATCCCTTTTAAATTCAAGTTTAAATTTAAGTTTAAATCTAAAATCAGACTTAAACGTAGCTAAATCTAAATTTAATTTTTTATTTTTTCCAAAAAAATTGTTTTAGAAGTTATTTTATGTTTTTATTATCCATAGACTCTCTATTAAATTTGATTTAAGATTTAACAGCTTTTTAGTTTTCGATTAACCAATCAATGGATTAAGAAGGATAAATATGAAAGAAAGAAATACATCCGGGGATTCTCCAGAAAAACGTGCAGCAGGCATCGCTGCGTCCAGGCTTGTAGAATCAGGAATGGTAGTCGGGCTCGGGACAGGCTCAACAGTCGCATATACTATAAAAGAAATTGGCAGGCTGATTAGAGAGGAAGGACTTGAGATTCTGGGGGTTGTCACCTCATACCAGTCTGAAATTCTAGCAATAGAAGCAGGAATTCCTCTGACTACGCTTGCCCAGCATCCTGAGCTTGACCTTGCAATTGACGGGGCTGACCAGGTAGATTCAAGCCTGTATGCAATTAAAGGCGGAGGAGCAGCTCATACCCGTGAAAAAATAGTCTCGGCTTCGGCAAAGTACTTCCTGGTTGTAGCTGACGAATCAAAAATCAGTAAAGAACTTGATAAGCCTGTGCCTGTTGAAGTTCTTCCTTTTGCAAAGGAACTTGCAATAAAGAAAATAAAAGAGCTTGGAGGAAAACCTGAGCTGAGAATGGGGCTGAGAAAAGACGGGCCTGTAATTACTGATAATGGGAACTTCGTTCTGGATTCGAACTTCGCTGTAATAAAAGATCCACAGGAACTTGCTCTTAAATTATCTTCTATTCCTGGGGTTGTCGAACACGGCATTTTTTTGAATGTGGATGAACTTTATATCGGGAAAAAAGACGGCTCAGTAGAAATATGTAAAAGC
>CAZFNE010000475.1:0-2312 GCA_964520335.1 uncultured Methanosarcinales archaeon
TCTGGCATAAGATAAAAAGAGCATTCCCTGTTCAGGATTCTGGTCTGCAAGAATACTCTCAGGGAATTCCTGTACAATATTTTCGAAAAAATTCGTTAGCTCAAAGTTATCAGGCTCAATAAAGATTTCTTTTATTATGGGTTGAATTAGAACTTCAGGTTCACTCTCGCTTATTCTCCCTCTTTCGCTGGCTTCCTTAAATGGAAAAGAAAGAAGCCCTGGAAGGATAAAAGCTGTTACATGATAAGGTACTGCAGGAATGATATATTCTGGAATCCCGAAGCTTAGCAGAAATGGAATCTCGCAAATATCCATTTTATAAAAATAGATTTCTGGCTCAGCGGTTTTTTCCTGAAGAATTTTTTCTTTAATTTTTTCTTTACTTGTCAGATGGGTTATAAGCTCGGATTCGGTGTTGAGAACTTTTGCCTCCTTTGAAGCAGGAACATCCTGATCTTTATCAATAACAAGAACAAAAGGCACTTTCATCTTTCGGGCATACCTGAGAAAAGAGGTTCCTATTTTTCCTCCTCCGATGATCAAGTAGTAATTTTTAATCACTGGCAGTTTTTCCAAAAACTCCAGATTTGCTTCAAGGATAGAGGTTTTTTCTCTTACTGGTGCCATAAAAATCAAATTCGTTCCTTACATTTTCTTTTTTAAGTAGCTTAAGGTACATTGCGGTTGAATGTATGACCTTTAATTGTATGACCTTCAATAGTATGACTTATAATCAGATCACAAGCAACTCTAATTTTTTTCTAATTTTTTAATTTCTTGATCTGTAATTCCATCCTCAACTGTTAACTCCATTTTAATTATTTTCCTTCCTGCTCGCTTCCAATAAGTTTTTCCCTGAAGGTTAATTTAAACTCGGTTCCAGGACCTTTACCAAGCTCGATGCTGCTCTCAAGTTGTTCTACAAGGATATTCACGAGCTGGAGGCCCAGGGAGGAAGTATGTTTAAAATCGAGATTTTCAGGAAAGCCAACCCCATTATCAGAAACAACGAGCAAAAATTCCCTTCCCTCGGGAATGTGTGGATTTTCAGCTACTCTTTCGTTTCTTTCAATTCCGGAATTATCTCTCCTGTGAAGGCTTATATGGATTTCCCCACTTTTTTGCTCTTTAAAAGCATGTTTCAAAGAATTAGATACGAGTTCGTTAACTATGATTCCTAAAGGGATTCCTGAATCCATTCCAAAGAAGATTTTTTCGATTTCAAGCTTTAAGCTGATTTTTTCGTCTTCAACTATATAAGAGCTGAAGAGTTCATTTGCCAGTTTCTGAATATAGGCTTTAAAGTCAAAAGTTTCAACATCTCCTGTTTCTTCCGTCCTGTAGAGTTCCTCAGGGATTAGAGACATTGAAATAACGCGATTCTGGCTTTCCTGAAAAGATTCCTTTACTCTTTTGTCGGTAAAATGGTCGGCTTCAAGGTTCAGTAGGGAAGAAATAACCTGGAGATTGTTTTTAATCCTGTGGTGAATCTCCTTCTTTCGAATTTCTTCGGTTCTTAAAAGGGCTTTTTCTACTCTTTTCCTTTCTGTAATATCAAGCATTACACCTACAATTCCGATTATTTCTCCTGATAAGTTGCTGTAGGTTGCCTTATGGGTAAGAAAATCCCTCTCCTGCCCGTTTATTGCACATTTTATCCTGAGTTCATGGGGTAGGCTTTTTCCTTGCTTTAAAAGCAGATCGTCAAAATATACCGAAGTCTTTATGGTTTCTTCAGAAAAATGATTTTTAAATTCACACATTGAATGGCCTAAAACCTCTTTCTTATCAAGCCCCAGGATATGCCTTGCAAAGACTTTATTGCAGCCCTGATAGACTCCATCCAGGTTTCTGTAAAGAACAGGGGAAGGAATTGCATCAAGGAGGATCTCCAGGAAACAGATATTATTCTGGAGGGCTTTTTCTATCTTTTTCCGGCCAGCAATTTCCAGGCATAGATGCTCATTGGTTTTTGTTAATTCAGCGGTCCTTTCCTCTACAAGTTTTTCAAGCTGCTCTTTATATCAGTGTAGTTCTTCTTCGGCCTTTCTGCGTTCTATAACTTCTGAGATTAAGAAAGCAACGGCGTTTAAAATATATATATCATCTGCAGTAAACTTTCTTAATTTCTTCGAGTGAGCGCTCAGGATCCCATAAGGCTTTTCGGGCTTGCCTATAATAACACTTATTCCACTAATTACTTCCTGTTCTTTTAAAAGAGCTGAAACTTCAAAACGCTCTTCTTTTTTGAAATCTATTACAACAACTGGAGTCTTCGAAAATAAGGTATATCCTGCCTGTAAGGTTTTACT
>CAZFNE010000476.1:0-1050 GCA_964520335.1 uncultured Methanosarcinales archaeon
ATGTTGATTCTATCTCCATTATCTTCAGGTTCCTTTGAATAATCTGAAGAAGGATAACCTGCATCAATGCAGGGAGAGCTCACACTGTCCTGAGTCCAAGTATTACCGTTCCAGCGGGCTGCAGCCGATTTAAGGCGATAATCATGGTTTTTCTGATCTGCAAAGAGAGGATCCATACAGATATCACTTGTTGAATTGCAGTTTTTATAATTACCTGCTATATTATTGTACAGGCAATTATTTTGAAGCACAAAGGAATGTGTATCAGGAAGGTTATTGATTACCCCATATCCCCCACTCGGATTTGCTTTACACTTTACAGTATTTACAATTATATTATTACGAACTATGGTTATGTAGCCGCCTGCAGGGGAATAACTTGATGAATAACCAGGCATGTACATGTGGATAACAGCAGCATTGTATGCACCGTCAAAGACATTGTTTTCAATAATAGTATTATTAAACCC
Organism: uncultured Methanosarcinales archaeon; assembly: GCA_964520335.1. Classification (GTDB taxonomy): domain Archaea; phylum Halobacteriota; class Methanosarcinia; order Methanosarcinales; family Methanosarcinaceae; genus Methanosarcina. The sequence goes on from CAZFNE010000476.1 coordinate 471, forward strand.
ACCTGCTAAAATACCTCCTATCCAATCAACACTGGGATTGGTACCTGTGCCATAGAAGGTATTGTGGTGAATATAGACGTCTTTTCCCTGATCCCTGGTGGAAGAGTCATCGTAGTTAAAAATCCAGATTCCAGGACCATACGTATTATTGAAGGTATTATTGTAGATCTCAATATTATCCATAATGCCTGCACTCTTTTCAATCTGAATACCTGGTCCACCAGTACATTTATAGTATTGAGCATCAATTTCGTTATCGTGAAACTTTACGTAATTTGAGTTCCAGGCTCTAAGACCGCTATTAGTCCTGCAGGTGATAATATTATTCCAGGCTTCTACATTATTACATTCAATTACAAACAGCCCATCATGCCCCAGTTTTGATATTCTGTTGTTGTAAAACTGAATATTTTGACTGTTTCTTATCCTCAGTCCATCTCCATGTCCATCATGCATATACATATCATATACTCTTACATTGCTGCAACGAAGGAAGTAAATGATGTTATAGTAACCCTGACCCTTAGCAAACTCGGTGTTGTTATCATGGTTTACATTAACTTCGAATCCTCTTATTACG
>CAZFNE010000476.1:1188-2278 GCA_964520335.1 uncultured Methanosarcinales archaeon
AAGGGTACCGTTAATAACATATGTAAACGGCCCTTTAAGGTGAACAGTTGTGTAGCTTGAGTTTGCTGCAACATAAGCAAGAGCCTTATTAATCTGTAAATGGTCGTCTGTTCCATTGCAGTTGAAATCTCCAGTACCATCCCCAGAAACATGAATAGTTGGTGCAGGACTCGTACACGAAGCTGAATGAATACTTGCAAAAGTAAAACAACCAACTAGGAAAAGAATTCCTAATTTTCGTTTTAACGTTGCTATCATCTGAAGGTGATTAGAATCAAATTTTTCAGCACTTTCCGTAGACAAAGTGTAATTTAGTGACGTAGCCATATCCCCACAAAATTTATGGCATTTTGCCAAAATTTATTATAATTTTTTACTCTTTTATCTCTCAATTCCGTAGGATTTTAGATAGTATCCACTATTGGTATCTCAAAACTATAGAGAAAAATACTAAAGAAATTACCTCTATTAGGAGCTTCTGAATCCGGTAAATGTAACAATTATAAAAGGTCCAGAGTAAATTCCCTTAGTTTTATGAGCAAATTCCTTAGATCCCCCACGACTTCCCCTTCGTGAAAACATGAAAAATAAATTCATGTTTATATATTCATTTTCCTTCTATAGTCGATAATATAATGAAATATTCAAGATATAAAATTATTTAATTAACATAAATTGTTTATCAAGTTAATAAATAGAAAAAGATAATTTTTAAATTTATTAATAAGACAAAAAATAAACATGATAGGACTAAACAACCCTATGTTCCCATCAGGTAAATAAATTAATATAATTAGTTTTATATTTTCTTTTGGATCTTCTAAAAAAAGATAAAAACAGCAGTCTGAGAATCAAATTCTCATAAAAACATATTAATTATTAGATTATCTTGATCTTATGAGGATATCACGGAGAAATTGAAGTTGACAAAACAAGAGTTAGAATAATTAACCTGTCGAGTGCAGTAAAAATATATGCACCTGTGATGAACAACAATATATAAGGAAACAAATAAAATAAAACGGAGTCTAAAAGTGGACATCTCCAGCCTGCTGAATGGAATAAAAGCTTCCAGCCGCTATGAAAACCA
>CAZFNE010000477.1:0-2273 GCA_964520335.1 uncultured Methanosarcinales archaeon
TTTCGGGTTACAGGTAACGCCGGGCTACCCGGACTAGCTCATCAGCTATACAAATACTCTTGTAGTATATAAAAATATCTTAGACTTATTTCCCCCGGTGTTTGTTTTTTTGAAAAAAAAATAGATTTCGGGTTTAAGTTTAACTTTAAAAAAGAGATAAGGAAAAAACCTAAAATATGATTTGTCTAATATGAGCAAAAAAAAACAGAATTAGATAATTATACTAATTTCTGCTTTTAGAAAGAACAGGTTAATTTGCAAACCAATTTATTAAACCTTAATATAACTTAAAGATATAAATTGCTTTATACATATATATATTTTATTTAATAATATATAAATAAAATCAAAGAGGCCTTAACTAGTGAATTAAATTGCGGTAAATATGAGAAGGGGAATTATATGAGGTTGGGAATTGCAATGGATTTGGGAACAAGCGGATACCGAGCCCAGAAAATTGATCTCGGTACTAAAGAAATCCAAAAAACTGCAATAACATTAAGAAACCCTATTCCCGGAGCGAATGTGATGAACCATGTGGATTTTGCTATCCATTATGGGCAGAATCTTGCGCACGGGCTTTGTATAAATGCAGTAAAAAATTTAATCCGCACACTTGAACTTGAAAACGAAGAACTGGAGAAAATTTCAATCTGTGGAAATCCCATTCACTTATCTTTCTTTCAGGGAATAAATATTGAGGACCTTGCTTATGCAGGAGAACGCAAGAAGAAGAAATACGATATACAGGAAGAGAATAGAAGCGCGAGAATTATAAGCAGTACGGAAATTGAAGGGCTTGAGGAATTTGATTGTGAAGTTATCGTTCCCCCAGCCATAAAACATGAAGTTGGAGCTGATGCTCTGGCTTTAATAATCAAGTCAGGAATGCTTGAGAATGATGAAATTTCAATTGCAACTGACTATGGAACAATTTCATTGAAAGTAAAAGACCTTATATATACAGGGTGTGCAGCAACAGGCCCGGCCCTTGAGGGCCAGCAGATAAAGCATGGAAGCCTTGCCTGTCCTCATACTATCTCAGACCTAGAATTCGAAGATGGGGCTTTAAGGAATTATATATTGAACGAGGAAATGGAAGCTCTCCCGGGAGATCTTGTAAATCCTGTCACTGGGGAAGTTCTTGAAAAAGGAGACATCCGGGCTAAAGCAATCACAGGTACTGGTGTTATAGCCCTTATGGAAAAAGCAATATCCCACGGCTTTGCCGAAATTCCAAGAGTTAAGACTCCAGACGGGCTTATTCACCTTCAGGATGGAATAGATTTTTGCGGAAAAGATTTAAAAGAAGCAGGAAAAGCCATTGGAGCTATCCGTGCAGGTCATATCACCCTTTGCGCAGTTGCAGGCGTTAAAATGTCAGATATAGAGATGGCTTATATGGCAGGGGCTGCAGGCACTTATATGGATGCCGCAAAAGCCCAGAAGATAGGGTTAGTACCATATTCTACAGAAAAGCTCTGTCAGCTAGGAAATACCTCACTTGAAATTGCTCGTGAAATCTTACTTTCTGAAAAAAGGTTATGGGAGCTTCAGGACATTGCTAATCAGATGGCAGATACGCATATTATGCTTGCTACTACCCCACAGTTCGCTGATGCGTATATTCTTGAGATTGCTTATTGGGAGGAAGGTATGCCCTTTAAAATGTTTAACAAATATCTTAAAAAGAAAGGGCTCTCAACACTTGATGAACCTATAAGTAACCCTCTTATTGAGAAGCGTGTAAAGAAGGATATTCCTGTATCTGGGAATGAAGGGCTGAATATTCTGGAAAGGGCTGGAACATATATGACTATGTTCGTTAATTCTCGCGAATGCCTGAAGTGTACAAAAATATGTCCCAATCACGCTATGTTAATCGATGAAGAAAATAGAATTATGATAGGTACTGATTTATGTGAAGGCGCCCACTGTCAGAAATGTATCACTCACTGTCAAAAATGCACAAAAACCTCCCCTTTAGAAAAGTTCGGCTGGAAGAATCTTGAAGTTTTTAAAGCTGCACAGCCACGATTAAGGGCTTAATAGAAATCTGATATAATGCGTTTAATTATAAAGTCACCTAGTCGATTTATTATATAATTTTTAGAAATATCAAAAGAGGTTTGGGTAAAATATGACCTCAATATTGAGAAAATGAAACACTTTTCTCACATATGTAAATGTAAAATAACAACAGAAATCTCCTAATCATAAGGATTCAGGGTTTAATATTTTCTGCTATTTTTCAGGTACCCCTTTATTTAGAT
>CAZFNE010000478.1:0-2268 GCA_964520335.1 uncultured Methanosarcinales archaeon
CAGCTTTCTGGGCCACATTTTCCTCGTCATAAGCATGTTCCATAACCCCGTAAAAGATCCTGTCAATCCCATAGGAAGGCTCGATAACGTGAGGGATGACGTTTTCTCCACTGACTTTTACAGTTTCTTCGGCAAAACTCACCATATCAGAACTGACTACCAGTTCTTCTCCGTCTACAGTGACCTTAATCTCATCTTTTGAAAGCTCTTCTTCCGAAAGCTGTTTTAAAGCATCTGCAACAGCCTTTGCTTTACCCTTAAAGACAGGCCCAAGCTTCCCCATATTCGGCTTCACTGTAAAACGGGTTACCATCCTGGGTTCATCATACTCCACATAGACATACAGCTCAGTCTTACTGACTCTTGCATGAGCTTTAAGGTCGTAATCGGTTCTATCGGCAATTCCTACAATTTCTACCCAGCTAAAACGGTCGGTTTCAATTTCAGCATCCCAGCAGTCAATTGCATAATGTGCCATTTCATCTGTCAGGTGCTGCCTGAACCTAAGTTTTGCAGGATTAATACCTACCTTTGTCAGGAATTCGTTTGTAAGGGCAATGTTGTAACCCAGGACTTCGTGTGCAATAACTCCAGTGGCTACGGCCTCCCTTACGGTCATTCTTATAGATTCGCCTTTCTTCTGGGCTTCCTGGGAATAGAGGATAAGTTCTTTGTTTGCAAAGCGTTCGAAGTTAGGATGCCTTTTATTTCTTGGGTCTACGAAAATCTCACACTCGGCCTGTGTAAATTCTCTGAGCCGGATAACTCCCTGCCTGGGAGCTATTTCATTTCGGTAGGACTTTCCTATCTGGACTGCTCCAAAAGGCAGTTTATCCCTGTAGAAGCGGGACAATCTCTGGAAGTCCACAAACATTCCCTGGGCAGTTTCAGGCCTGAGATACCCCTGTCTTCCAGTGCCGGGCCCAATAATGGTTTTGAACATCAGGTTAAATTCATACGCATCCCCGAACTCTCCTCCGCATTCAGGGCATTTGATATCCTTTTCCTTTATGACGTTTGTAAGTTCTTCCGCACTTAAAGTTCCTGCCGCATCTGTTACATCCTCTACCAGGTGGTCGGCCCTGAAGGCTTCTTTGCAGTTCATGCATTCACAGAGAGGGTCAGAAAAGCCGCCAACATGCCCTGATGCAATAAAAACTTCCTCAATTCCGATTGTCGGGCATTCTATTTCCATAAACCCTTCCTGAATTACGTAAAATTCTCTCCAGGTCTGCTCGATTCGCCTCTTCAGGGTGCTTCCGAGAGGCCCGTAATCATAAAACCCTCGGCTTCCTCCATATAGCTCGAAAGAGTTCCACAAAAATCCCCGGCGTTTTGCCAGTTCGAATACTTTTTCGTACTTGTCCATTTTATAAGTCCTCGTGATATTGATTGGGGAATATCAGATAAATGTGAATTCTTAATCTACTGAGAATACTAGATGGATAACGGTATCATTATATTAAATTTACACTGATTTGCTTTAATTGAAGAGGTTTTGAGCTATTGAAGCGATTATGGATAAAAGTCTTATTAGTTTGATAAAATTTAATATGTATTACTGATTTAACTTTTATTATGAGTCTTAAAAAAATTATATTTACCTTTCTTCTTTTGTTTTCATTAATATTTTCTCTATCCACTGAAACCCAAGCAGTTGAGTTTAATAAAACTGAGTATAAGGATATTCAAGCAACTGAGATTCTAAAAAAAATTGAAAATGGAGAAGATATAAATTTGATAGGGTATCGTATTAAAGGTGAAGTCAGCTTACAAGGGATTGAAAATCTTGAAACGGTACCTAATACTAGAAAAACTACCTCAGTTCCATTCGAAGAAAGGTTAAAAGTTGTTAAAAGTAATATAAAAATAAAAGACTCTATTTTTGAGGATTATGTTGATTTTTCAGGTGCGTCGTTTAAAGATGCAGTCTCTTTTGAAGGAACTGATTTTTTATCCAAGACTTATTTTAGTAGTGTTGATTTTGAGGCTATCCCAAAACCCATTTTTTATGTTTATTCTAATTTTTCAAAATTACTTTCGTTATCATCAGCTCGATCCATAATATGAAATACATTATTGGAAGAAGGAATTTAGAGTTTTGGGATCAGCTCTTTAATAATATTGCAGATTTTAGAGGTTCAAATTTCAATGACGATGCTTATTTCTATGGCGCTGATTTCATTGGTAATGCTTATTTTGGAGGTGCTAAGGGTGTTAGCTATGAATCTATAGGTGGAATCTTAAGTCCTGAAGCTGGTGTAATTT
>CAZFNE010000479.1:0-2266 GCA_964520335.1 uncultured Methanosarcinales archaeon
GAATTTCAGAATTTGGGAAATTCACAAGCCCTGATATGCTGAAGCCGCTGACTCTTACCCCATCTGCAAGAATATACAATATATCATCTTTGCTACTGGCTGCCTGAATAAAAGTATTTTCAGGCGATTCCGCTTCCAGGGTTAGATTCGGGACATAGATATCAATATTTTCAGTGTAGGTTCCTGGCTGGACAACTATTCTATCTCCAGGAAACGTGTTATTGACTGCATTTTGAATTGAGGTAAACCTCGCACTTTCGCTTGTATTACCCACCGAATTCGCATTATCTCCTGCATTATCTGGACTATTGCTGACAATAAAGAGAGAAGGCTTAATTTTTTTGAGAGGAAGAGAATCTATTAAGCCGCTACTCTCGATCTGATATTCCTTATCATAAATTCCATCAAGGTCAGAATCTACAAAATCTTCAGGGTAAGGATTTCCGTAAGGATGATCCCAGAAATTCCCACCAAGATAAGGACCACCAACAATATTGATGCCTTCTGTCCTGTTAATGCTCCAGAGATTCGTACCTGAAACCTGACCGGATTGGACATTTAAAGTATTATTGAAATAATTGTTGTAAATAAGGTTATCAGAGGTTTCATAAATGTTGAGACCCAGTTTCTTGTTAAAACTGATTGTATTATTTGTGAGGATATTTCCGTTTGATTCCCCAATAAGGGAAATTCCTTCGTCATTTTCAAAGATGAGATTATTCTCCAACTTATTATTCTGGGAGTCAAAAATTGAGACCCCATTACTGCAGTTTGAGATCTTATTATTGGTAAGAGAATTATACCAGCTATCTGCCAGGCTAATTCCTGTTATACTATCCAGGATTTCATTGTTATTCAAAATATTGTCCGAACTGAATGAATATAAATCAGCCCCACAGCTATTGTTTATTAGCCGGTTATTCTCAATGTGGCAATAAGCAGTTCCAAAGAAATGAACTCCTGCAGTACTGGACCCTCTTATTGTGAAACCTTTTAAGGTTATGTTATTTGCCATCAGGCTAAAGACGTCTTCAGAAGTGTTAGCTGCCTGTATTACAGTATCAGAAGGATTTTGAGATTCAGAAATAAGTGTCAAATTTTTCGTGATTTCAATATTTTCGGTATAAAGCCCCGGCTGCACAATTATTTCATCCCCGGGAGCCGAAGCATCTATTGCAGTTTGGATCGAAGTAAAATTTGTACCTGGATCAAAGCTGCTGTTTACGACGAGTGTAGAAGCCGCTACACCCCCTATAGTAAGCAAATAAAATGCGAGAATGCCTGAAAGAAGAATTATGTATTTTCCCTGTACCAGTTGCATAAGAACACCATAATAGTATTTAGGAGAGGTGGTTGCTCAAATTTTGGAAGAGTAATTCAGAGATTAATCCGCTAAAAAAAATTATAAGAAGCGGCAGATCTATTTTTTGTGAGTATTTTCTTAATTTATTTAGATGGTCTCATTAGACAATTAAAAACTTTCTCGAACCATTACTCCCATTACCTGTGTAAATCTAAATCTCAATTCATGCTTGGAAAATAATGCAAGAAGAAAACGAAAATCTCTGCAAAATTTTTTCTTCACCTATTTTACTATTTTAAGAGCTTTGTAATTTGAAATTCGATATATTATCTAACATATGATCTAACTTATAGCTTTATTTTGAGAGATTTATCTAAAATTTATACGCTAGACTGTTTCAAAAATGAAACATAATTCATATATAAAAAAATGCTACTGTTATATAAAATTAACTCAGAACTCAAAAGGGGATATTGAAACGGATTTACAAAACAATCAGGGGTTTCAGGAAGCGACTAAAATTTTTACGTAGAAAAATGGTGTTCTTACGTAAAATTATTATCAAACATACATAGAACACTATATAAAATTAAGATACATGAGCTTGAAACTTATCGGCAAAAGCTCGATAAAATTAAAATAGAATAATAGGAATACAAATAATAGTGGGGAAGGGAATTCGATGAAGGGAATTTAATGAACAGAAAATTCTTACTGTTTCTAATGTTTTTTTTAGTTCTTGTAATTTCTTCTGTAACTGCAGTGTATGCTGTAATGGAAAATAAAGGGGTTCTGTCTGAGAATTTTAAGAGCTTTGGTGCTGATCTTAAAAAAAGTAAAACATTGGAAAATAATAGTAAAGAAGTTTACAGGGATGGAATTTTAGATAATTATAATAATTATAAAGTAACGCAATACATCTCAGAAAAGAGTACAGTTTTCACTTTATGTTAAGTACTTAAT
>CAZFNE010000480.1:0-881 GCA_964520335.1 uncultured Methanosarcinales archaeon
TACCTGCGGCTTTCCTTCAGTAAGTGTACCTGTTTTGTCAAAGGCAATTACTGACAAAGCTCCGGCCTCTTCCAGGTACATACCCCCTTTAATGAGTACCCCGTTTTTTGCTGCATTGCCGATTGCGGATACAATGGACACAGGTGTAGATATTACCAGTGCACAGGGGCAAGCTACCAGCAGTAAAGCCATAGCTTCGTAAAACCATTTTTCAAATGGCTGTCCGAGAACTAGTGGAATTATTGTAGCAACGAGAGCAGCCAGGACTATAACGGCAGGAGTATAATATTTTGCGAACTTATCAATAAATTGTTGAGATGGTGCCCTCTGCTCCTGAGCTTCCGCGACCATACTGATAATTCTTGAGATCTTATTGTCCTTGGCTAGTTTGGTTACTTCGACTTCAAGCGAGCCACGCTCATTTATCGTTCCGGCATATATCTCGTCTCCAGGCTGCTTTTCCACCGGAATGGATTCTCCTGTAATCGGGGCTTCATTCACCGTAGAATAACCAGTGGATACTTTGCCATCCATAGCAATTCTTTCACCGGGACGAACAATGAGATAGTCTCCTTTTGCAATTTCTTCTACTGGTAGCATTATTTCAGTCTGCCTACGCCTGACCAATGCCTCATTTGGAGTAATTTCCATTAAAGCCTGAATAGACTTCCTTGTTTTATCGAGAGTATAACCCTGCAGAGCATTTCCGAAAGAGAAAAGAAATACAACACCTGCAGCCTCTTCAAACGAACCGATTGCAGATGCGCCGATGACCGCTATAGTCATTAGGAGATTCATGTCAAATTCTCGTGCGGTAATAAGGACAGAAAAGCCATTCTTAGCTGGTAGAAAACCCCCAAGAATAATTCCGGTTAGAAATA
>CAZFNE010000480.1:891-2235 GCA_964520335.1 uncultured Methanosarcinales archaeon
AATAATCCATTAACTGTCAGTTCAGGTGCTCCAAGTTTTCCGGCAAGGAATCCCAAAATAAACATGATGAAAGAAATGACTGTGGACTTGGCATACTTATTTGATTTCCAGAAACTAACGGGTTCACTTTTTAGCCTTACCCCCTGGTCTACTTTTCCAGAGTAACCCATTTTTTCAATTGTTGACAAGATTTCTGAAGCTGGTCCGTTATGAGTTACCGTTATTTTGGAAGCACCAAAATTTACCTGCGTATTTTGGACTCCAGGCATCTTCGAGATACTTTTTTCTAACTTAGCCGCACAATCGGGACAGTCCATTCCTATAATACAAAAATCAGTGGTTTGTGAAGTATCTGAGGCCTTTTGACTATACTCTTGTTTTTGACTGTACTCTTGTGCCTCATAACCCAGCTTTTTAATCCTGTCTAATATTTGAGCGATCCCGGTTTGCTGTGGATTATACTCGACATCAAGGCTTCCTATAGGGAAGACGACATTTGCATTGACAACTCCTGGCACGCGTTTTACAGCTTTTTCCACTTTAGCTGCGCAGTCGGGACAATCCATCCCAGATACAAGCAATTTTGATGAGATCAAGAATTTTGTTTTTATTGCAGCCTCAACCATTCTTTACCCCTCATTTTTCAGCTTTTTTTGACGCCTTCTAAGCTTTTATTGGCTTATTCAATAACGTGCTCCAGTCCCTGGGCAAATAGTTTTTCGATATGATCATCAGCAAGGGAATAATACAGGATCTTGCCTTCTCTCCGGTATTTGACAAGGCGTAAATTCCGAAGTATTCTAAGTTGATGAGATACTGCCGATTCAGAAACTCCTATTACAGCTGTAATATCACAAACACAGAGTTCTTTGGTCATTAAGGAAAACAAGATCTTTACTCTTGTCGGATCCCCCAAGGCTCTGAATAGCTCGGCCAGCGAGGCAGCTATGTCTTCACTAAATAAAGCCTCTCTTACTGCTTTTACCGCCTCATCATGTATACAATTAATCTCACATCTGTCCAGTTCAACCACAGTTAGCCCTCTGATAAGAAATGGTAATCAAAATAATATATGAACAGATGTTCATATATTCTACTATTAAAGTAGCACAAATACTATTAAAGCTTTTGCTTTTTGTAGAACATAGAATAAGCTATCACTTCAAAACTAAAAAAGAAGAAACTTACCTGAGCAAGAATGGTTTCATCCTCATCGGAAAAGAAGAAAAAAGATGAGGAATTGGAAGTAATTGATGAAGTCGAAAGAATTAGGGATGAAAGATATGTCCAGAGATCGTTTATTATTCATTGATAATCTTAGAATCCTGCTTATAATCCTGGCAA
>CAZFNE010000481.1:0-2229 GCA_964520335.1 uncultured Methanosarcinales archaeon
TTTTTGCACGAATGGCTGTTGCAAGAGGTACTGTTGCATCCGTAAGCGACCCTCATGAAATTGCAAATGTAATGGGCGAAGAAGGCATCAACTACATGCTTGAGGATGCCAAAAGATCGCCCCTGAAAATCTACTTTGGCGTTCCTTCATGTGTACCCGCCACGCCCTTTGAATCGGCTGGAGCAGTTTTAGATTCAGTGTCTGTGGATAGATTATTGGTAAAAGAAAATCTCTATTACCTTTCCGAAATGATGAATTTTCCAGGCGTGATCTCGGACTTTCCGGAAGTTATGGCAAAGCTTGAATCAGCTAAAAAGTATGGAAAAGTGATTGATGGACATGCTCCTGGCCTGAGAGGAGCGGATTTACAGAAGTACATAAGCGCTGGAATTTCTACCGACCACGAATCCTTCAGTTATGAAGAAGCACTTGAAAAAATAGAACTCGGAATGAAAATTATCATCAGGGAAGGGAGCGCTGCCAGGAATTTTGAAGCCCTGTACAGGTTAATAGACGAATATCCAGAATCAGTTATGTTCTGCACGGACGATTCTCATCCTGATACTTTGATTTGTGAGGGACACATCGATAAATTAGTTCGAAAAGGGTACGAAAAAGGGCTTGATATCTATAACCTGATTCGGGCGGCTGCGATTAATCCTGTCGAACATTACAGGCTCAATGTCGGGCTGCTCCGGGAAGGAGATCCGGCTGATTTTATTATTGTTGACAACCTAGAAACATTTAATGTGCTCAGTACTTTTATCGACGGAAAATGCGTTTACGATAACGGAAAAATTCTTTTCCCGCTGGAAAAAGCCCCTGTAAAAAATGTTTTTAAGAGAAATAAAATCTCAGTTGAAGATCTGAAGCTGGCAGTACCTCCTGAAATGAAGAGTGTAAAGAGCATTGAAATAAAAAATCCAGAAATAAAAAATGCTCAAATAAATGCTCAAATAAATGCTCAAATAAATGCTCAAAAAAATACTCAATTAAAAAATACTCAATTAAAAAATACTGAAACAAAAGAAGTTGGAAATAATGGGCAAGGGGCAAAAGTAAAAGTTAAGGTAATAGTTGCACAGGACGGGCAGTTGGTTACAAGTCAGGAGCTTGCTTTCCCAAAGCTAGAAAATTCCAGCCTGGTTTCAGATCCTGAAAGGGATATTTTAAAGCTGGTTGTACTGAGCAGATACGCAGATGAGCCTGTCCAGATAGGTTTTATAAAAAATACAGGCTTGAAAAAAGGAGCTATTGCAAGCAGTATTGCACACGACAGTCATAACATTATTGCAGTTGGGGCTAAGGATGAGGATATTGTAGCAGTTGTCAACAGGCTTGTGGAAAACAAAGGGGGGATTGTTGTTGGGACTCCAGAAAAGCTGCTTGACCTTCCTCTTGAAGTTGCAGGCCTTATGAGTACGCAAACTGGGGAAGAAGTTGCAGCCCGGTATCAACTTTTAAATGCAGAAGCTCAAAAATTGGGATCTACACTAAAATCGCCTTTTATGACTCTTGCTTTTATGTCTCTGCTGGTAATTCCCGAATTGAAATTAGGAGATAAGGGCCTTTTCGATGTAACTAAATTCGAATTTACGGACCTTTTTGCTGCAAAATAATTGATAACAAGATATTAAATTATGAACTTTGGAAAATCATTTCATATGGACTTAATCTTTACGAGGAATTCTTAGATCAAGTTTATTATCATTCAATTTCAACAAAACGTTAATAGAGGCTAGGAACGTATAGAACATCCAGTCGTACCAAATATCTTTATCGTAATCGCTTTGCTGTTTTCTATTGAGATGACGTATATCAAAGTTATTAATTATATTAAAAAGATTTTTATCGTCTTCTTTAGGTAATCTTATACCATCTTCTTTAAGATATTCAAGTACATCAGCAAGTGTTCTTATGGCTTCTTTCTTGCCGTCAATAGAAGAACTGTAACTAGAAAACTTTGAAATTGCGTATTCTAACCTAAAATCAATATTCTCAGGATCATTTGTTTCAAGAGCTTCTTTTATTAAAGTTTCAAAGCCTGGAGGTGAAAGCTTTTGGATTTTTTCATCTACAATTTCATAACTGACCTTATCAATTTTAAAAATATCATTTATATCTTCGATAGTGTTTGATAGTCTTATATTAAACCCTACACTCTCATTCTTTTTTAAATCAAAGTTGCGAGGGCGCACCCCGCTGCAAGCAACGGGGTATGTTCGCGCC